>CAMQXY010000047.1 GCA_947039005.1 uncultured Photobacterium sp. | reverse complement strand
AACTTGAAGCTTAAGTGTAGTAGCTCATGATTGATGTGCAATGTTATGGCTGTCCTTTGTTCTGCGTTTGCTTTTGGTTCTTCGTGTTTCACTCATCACGTGCTATAGCATAAGTGGTCAAACTCCCACTCCAGTTATCTCTAACCGCTTAGTTATCCACAATAATCATTTAATTATGTTTTACCTGCCCATTACCACAAAAGACTATAAATTCATTATATTTACATATATATTCACTGCGTGGCGAGAAAACCACATCTTAAATATGGAAATTGATCTATTTAGAGGATATCAGTATGGTACAAACCGATGTAAGCTCACTTATACCCATTCTTGTTACACTCACTTTATCGCTAATTACACGAAATGTGGTTATTGGTTTGTTTATGGGGGTGCTAAGTGGTGTCTTGATGCTAACAACCATGAACCCAATCGCTGCATTTGGCATTCTAGTCAGTGATTACTTAGTTCCCCAACTTACTAATAGCTATAATGCTGGTGTACTCGTCCTACTGGTATTTATTGGCGGTTTTGTTGCTCTGATGGAAAAATCAGGGGGTGGACAAGCCTTTGCGAATAAAGTCACTCACCAAATAAGCACATCATGCCGAGGGCAACTATCAGCATGGTTAGGCGGCATTGGTATTTTCTTTTCAGATCTTGGAACGCCTCTTATTGTTGGTCCTATTTTTCGTCCTCTTTTTGATAAATTAAAACTATCTCGGCAAAAATTAGCTTTTATTATTGATTCGACCTCTTCACCCGTTGCTATTTTAATTCCGTTTATTGGATGGGGCGTTTATATCATGGGTTTAATGCAGAAAGAGTTTATTGCATTAGGCAGTGATATTTCGGATTGGGACGCTTTTATTCATGCTATCCCTTACCAATTTTATGCCATACTTGCCATTGCTATTGTACCGTTAGTCGCAATAAAAAAATTGGATTTTGGTCCGATGGCTCAGGCAGAGATTGATACCCTGCAAGGAAAAAATAATGGTTACAGCAATACAAAACTAACCTCATTTACTCATCAAAATGCTCAAGCGTCATTTGTTTGGATGCCATTATTAGTGATGGCTGTTATTTTAATCTTGATGTTAGCCCCTCTTGGATTTCCTTTTGAAAAAGTATCAGGCTCCATTTTTCGTGCAGCCTTATCAAGTGCTTATTTTTTTGCGGCTATTACCCTCATTTTATTAATGGCTGTATATAAGGTACGAAAATTAGACGATGGGATTAATGTTTATTTAAAAGGAATGGGTAATATGATGCAAGTTGCTATCATTCTTATTCTTGCATGGACATTAAGTACGGTAGGAAAACAATTAGGTGCCGCTGATTATATTGCCCAGCAAGCACAAGCCGGATTCCCCTACTGGTTAGTCCCTGCTGTAGCTTTTTTATTATCGGCCATCATCTCTTTCGCAACGGGATCATCATGGGGAACATTCGCAATTATGATGCCATTAGTCATACCAACAGCATTTGCGATTGATGCTCCATTATATGTCTCTATTGGGGCAGTATTATCTGGTGGTTTATTTGGCGATCATTGTTCACCAATTTCTGAAACAACCATCCTTTCATCTACGGGATCAGGTTGTGACCAATTTGAACATTTTCGAACTCAGTTACCTTACGCCTTATTAAATGGTGCTATTGCATTAATCAGTTTTATTCTTGCTGGATTATATCAGCATTATATTATCTTTATTTTTGCGCTACTTCTTCAAGTCATAGTGTTATTACTATTATCAAAAAGACAAAAAGAGCGTGAACTAATAACAGCAATGCAAACTGAATAATATCCATTAAAAATCTGAGTATCTTGAACGCCCCTCCCCCGAAAGGGAGTGGAACCTTGTCGTCATAACCACTGCATTGATGATTGGCATCTTTAGTCTTACAAGCGGATCAACTCATGTCTTAAATATAAATAATCATTCCTTGAAATAGCTTAGAAAGTGAACCAGACTTTATACGTTTACTACAGAATGGTTACTTTATATGAAAAAAAGTATTCTTATAAACTTCCTCGCTAAAATATGATGAATACAAGGTTTGAAGCTTTAGATGCTTTCAGAGGGATAGCCGCTTTAATGGTGGCTATTTTTCATTTTAATGTCGTTGGGGTTATATCAGAACTGACAATTATTCGAAATTCATTCTTGTTTGTTGATTTTTTCTTTGTACTAAGTGGTTTTGTTATTAGTTATAGCAGCATTGATAAATTGAACAATATTAACGATGTGAAAAGTTTCTCGGTAAAACGTTTTGCTAGAATTTGGCCTCTACATATTTTTATGGTGCTGTTATTTATTCCATTTGCCTTAGTGAATATATTTGTTGGTGTTGATTTTGGCGATCGGTTTTCCCTCTACTCTTTTATAGCCAGCTTTTTCTTAATTCAAAGCTTTGTTATGATAGGTGATTCTTGGAATATACCCGCTTGGAGTATCAGTACTGAATTTTATACTTATCTGATTTTTGCTTTTTTATGGTTACTGCCTTTATTTAGAAATAAACTTATCCTATCTCTCGCTATTATTTTTATTTCCTTTATCTTTATTCGGTTTGGATTTGGAATAAACATTTCTATCTTCAGATGCTTAGCCTCATTCTTTCTAGGGCACTTAGCCTTTAGATACTACCAAAAAATCAATGTAAAACCATGGATGGAATGGGCTATTTTAGGTGCTGTTATATCTCTTCTTTCTTATTCTCAGAGTGAAAATTTGACATACATAATGCCTTTTTTATTTTTTTTACTTGTGGTTATTTTTTCTCATGAGACAGGTTCTATATCGAATATATTGAAAGGAAAACACTTTCAGATGTTAGGAGTACTGTCATATTCAATTTATTTAACGCATCTGTGGTTTGTTGCATGCTTAAAATCCCTGTCAATCATTACAGATAAACTGATTCACTATCAATTTATGTATACTATTGATGGTGTTAGAAAAATTGATTTTGGTTTTGGGTTTAATGATTTTATCTTTATTCCCTTTTTAGCCATTGTGATCATAACCTCTAAATTTACTTACCAATTCATTGAGGTTAAATCTCAAAAGTACATCAATGGCATTTATTTCAATAAAACGCGACCTCATAAAAATAGGTAAAGATACTCTTTAAATTAGCAACTAACACGCACGTATTACATGTTGTATTATTTTTTAGCTAATCATTATAAATATCTTGACCTATCTCATTTAAATATCCGGATGAAAAACATATCAATCGTTATTTTTCTTATACTCTTTCTGATATATATTAAAATGATTTGTTTGATTTATGTTTATAGTCTTTGTTTACATTATTATCCGATTTTTTATCTAATTCACTTTTAGCATCTATTTCAGATTCATGGTCAGATTTTTCATCTGACTTCTCTTTATCTTCGCTGTCTGAATCAAGAACAACATTTTCAGCTGCATGAGTATCAGTTTCTTCGTCATCAGACTCTTGCTCTGATTGCGACTTCATATTTTCATCATGATCGTCGTTTTTATCTGATTTATCTTTAGACTTCTTTTTAAATAAACCACGATCTTCAAGTACTGATTTAGCCTCAAAAATAGCATCTATTGAACGTGCTAATCCACAGCTAAAAGAAATTTGCAGCATTGTTTCTAAAATTTCATCACTACTACAATCAGCATCAATCGCTTCATTGATACTACGTTTTAATGCTTTATGACATGAACCTAATGTCGCTAAACTCGCAATTTGGATCAAGCAGGTTGTTTTCTTATCGAGAATTTCGCGTCTATTAATACTGTGCGTACCTGTATCGATACATGTTGCAATATCAGGAGATATTTTAGCAATTTTAGTGATAATTTTATCAAAGCTATTATTCATGATCTTTACTCATTAATTTAAAAAGTGATACTCATAAAATAGGCTTAATTGGCGGTATCACAATCCCCATTAATTCAATATAAAGATGACAAAATTAAATAACTTTACTTTTGATTTCACTTTTTAACCTAAGTTGATTTTCAAAAACGTTCACAGGATCATAAACCGACAACACATCACCGACGTTTACCTAATCATGCATATATTGCGAACCTCCTTGGTTATCTCTAGCTCGTTGCAGTACAATTTGATAGATCCCTCAACAGCAGAATCACACAAAGAAGTAAGAACACTCATTCCCTAGGATCTTAATCCTAAATATTTATTAGCAATAGCCATACCTAAAATCATAGCAGCAACAAAAGCAAATACTGCATAATTACCACTACCAATATTTGTTATCGCAGGACCTGGACAAAAACCTGCCAGTCCCCAACCAATACCAAAAACAATGGCTCCGACAGTTAATTTAGCATCAATCTTATTACAATTTTTAGGCGCTATTGCATCGCCATTGATGGCTATTTTGCGTTTTTTTATAATCAGATGATAACAAGGTGCAAACACGAACAGAGCCCCTATCATCACAAAGGCAAGGCTTGGATCCCATTGACCAAAAATATCTAAAAAAGCGATAACTTTATGAGGATTAACCATTTCTGAAATAATCATTCCAGAACCAAATATAATTCCAGCAATAGCACCAACAACAATACGGTTTATCTTTAATCTGCCCATTATAAACCACCTAATAAACGACGAATAAATACAACAATAATGGCTGAAATCATAAAAATGCAGGTTGCATAAATTGAACGCTTAGAGAAACGCCCCATGCCAACAATACCGTGACCACTCGTACATCCATTGCCTAATCGGGTACCAAAGCCAACCAATAAACCAGCAATTAAAACAATGCCTATATTCTGTTCGCTAATAGCAGGCAACGTTACGCCCAATAGTGATAAGATAAATCCACTTACAACCATTCCAACTAAAAATGCAATTTTCCACCCGAATTCTTGTTTCTCTCTCTTAATTACACCATTAATGATCCCACTAATTCCTGCTGTCTTACCAATAAATAACATCAATATAACGGCAGAGACCCCAAGTAACATGCCACCAAAAAATGACTGCCAAGGTATTTGAAAAGTCATACTCATCTCGCCTTAATCTTCATCACAAAAAATATCATGGAAACTGGTTATAAGTGCTTTAATACGTTGATCAGCTAAAGAATAAAAAACCAATTGTGATTCTTTACGGATTTTCACAATATTATTTTTTCTTAATATAGCTAAATGTTGCGAAAAGGCCGATTGACTTAATGTTGAGTTAAGCTGCAATTGATTGACACTCATTTCTCCATCCATTAACTGACAAAGTACGATTAATCTTTCCGGATGTGTCATTGTTTTCAATAAATCTGCAACTTCCGTTGCCTGTTGTTTCATTTTATCTAATTGCATTTTTATCGCTTCTTAATAAGAACATTAGAAATCAGATTTAACTATAACTCACAATATTAGATAACACTAATTTAGCCTGACCTTTATTAGCAAAACCTAATACACTATCGTATAGTATGGTCAGTCTTAATGTTGGTGATATGTTAAAAATCATAATCGTAGGGGGTGTTGCAGAGGGAGCTTCAGCGGCAGGTCGAACACGTCGTTTAAGTGAAACCGCAGAAATAATTATGTTTGAACAATAGGCTTGCGCAATCTCGCCCCTTTATGTGCGAGTCAAGCAAGTTATAACTAGGCTGTTAGCTTACTTAAAGCGAGTGATGTTTTAACGTCTCTTTCGCTTGGTGGCAGCAATAAAAAAGGCCGCTAAAACCACTGAATATACGGGGTTTATACGACCTTAAACACACAGTTATAAGTAAACTTATTTTTGTAGTTGTGCTTTTGCAGCTTCTACTTTTGAAAAGTCTAAACCTAGCTCTTCAACCGCTTCTTTAATTAGCGCAGGATTTTGCATAACTTGTGCCATTAGCATTTGCAGTTTATCTTGCGGTAAACCTAGCTGACTAATGGTTGCCATTGCTGCTAGAGGATTTTGAGTTAGCATCTGGAAAATACTACTGATCTGCTCATCGCTAATATTATTCTCTTTCAACAACGCAATAATCGGATTCATTACACTACCTTTTTGTAATCACTAAATGAAATAAGCACCAGTTTAGCATTTGACTGTGCCTTGTTGCACGATCAACTGCATTGTTGGTTCTGTTTTAACACCTCACTCGCGACATCAACCGTTGAACAAGAAACACTAGTGTTGGTAATAACGCTTAGCATCTCGTACCACAGAGAACGGAATAAAAGCACACCGCAAGTAGCCTACAACAACATTTTCTTTATAGAGCGTATTGATTTTATATCGAATTGAGACAATATTTGCCAGCATAAACCAGCTGCATAGTAATGCTAATATGCTGCCATATACCACAAACAGACTAAAGTCAGAAATAAGGAAAATACTATTAATTATCAAAAGTGTTTTAGAAAGGTGTGATAATTTGGTCGTAACTGAAGGTACTCTTTTTTTCATGTAATTATATTTATCGTAGTTAAATGACCACTAAGAATAATCTTATTCCTAGTTAAGATAATCGCTATTATATAAAAACATTTTTACAGACTGATTATAATTTTCGATGCATATTATATTATTCACTAGAAGTGATTATTTTTTCATTTTCATTGCTCTTTATTAATTAGCAAACGGCAATCAAAAAAAAGCCGCTTCAAAAAGCGGCATAAATAGCATAACAAATTATTATTTTTTTACAGGTTCTAACTTTAGCTCGCCATTCGCGATAGCAATGCGATAGAGTTGACCATTAACCTCATCACGAACAACGACCCCGGCACCTGCTTTATTGATTTTTATATCATCTTGCATCCAACACGCACCATCAGCGGTCATTACACCTTGTGACGCATTCCGATTATAAGTCTGACCGTATAATGCACTGATATTAAGCTTACCTGCCTTTTCAAAACCACTATAAGTGATCACTATTGTCTTGATATTAGGTGCGTTAATAAATCCGGTTACATTGGCTGTTTTTAATGTCTGCCGTGATGAATAAACAGATTTATTATGTCGATCGTGTAAATCAATATCAATGATCCCAGCCGATAAATTATTGTAGCCGAGTGTACTACCTACCATATTAAAATGATTAATCGCATTTTCTAACGAGATCACTACTTGGTATTCATCTCCTTTTTCGACAGCTAATCGCACCGACGATTCTGGATTAAAATCAAACATAGGCGCAACATCAATATTCGACTGTAAATACCCATTTTTCAATAACTTTACACGGCAACGGGGACGGGCATTAATAAAAGCTAAAAAGTTATCTAATTTAGGAATATAACTATTGGTCAATGTCGAACCAACTGTCGGTGGTGACGATTCAGGCATAAGATTACGCCCCTGAAAGCCTTCAGCAATAAATGTGTTTAAACCCGGATTCGACTCATACACTAACGGCGATAAATCACTACCATTTAAATGACGTAAAGTAGCGCCATATAATTCAACAATATTACCAGAAGCTTCTGCATAACCGGCAGGGAAAGTATTACCGCGTAAAAATTGAATCGTATTGGTTGCTGTTTTAGGTGCATCCCATCCCATTAATTCAAATTTATTATTGCGACCTTCACAGGCAAGAAAACACTCTGCGCTATAACGTGACCATTGAAAATCAAGACTGGCACAGGTATTACCCGCGACTTCACCACCTATCTTGCCATTAGGTCGTAATAATGGCGATTTAACCACTAAGCCTTTCGTGAATCGACGTGCACATAAATTATGTAACTTATTACCGTTAACCCAAGTGATCCAACGATTTGGGTTTATATCATCAATCACCGCTTCTAATACATAAGGCAGTTCAAAGCCATCGACATAAACATCTGAAACAAAATTACGCCACACATATTCATGCGCACGCTGGGTAGTTAAACCAGCGGTCCAACTACCCGCTAACAAGACTAATCCTCGTCCAGTAAGTTTTGTACTATCAAGCACTTTACCATTTGATGATACTTGGTAATCAATCCACCCATTGAGAATATTTAATTGTGAAATTTTGTTTTCAACACAACCTTTAGTTTTCCATTTACCATCAATTTTTTCTTTTGATGACGTTAACATCACCATTGCTTGATCAAAATGATCAAGCGAACGTGAGCGAATAATAAAAGGATTGCCAGATAGATTAACGTTATATTTAAAAACAATACCGACAACATTACTACAAAGCTCTAAAGTACCATCCCATTGAACATTAATGTCTTTTAACTCAATGGTCTTATTAAAACGATAAACTTTATTTGGGATCCATAAAATCAATCCACCTTTACGGCAAATTTCTGCAGCATAATTGATTTTATCGCCCCAATCAGATAATGGTGCATAATGCTCAAGATTATCGATAGAGTAAAAACTTTGGCCTTCAATGCAAGGCTGTAGAAAATATTTGTGCTTATTAACGACAATAAACGTGGCATTAGTATCTATTTCATCAACAATGCCCTGACAGATGACTCGGTAAATTTTATCGTTAATACGTAACCCATTGTAACCCTGAGGAATAGTGTCCCCTACGGCTAAATTACGACTTATTGGGTATATTTTAAGGCCAGAAACACTTTCTATCGCTTGATGATCTTGAGCTTCTGCCCAACCTTTATCAACAACCGTATTTTGAGGGCGTAAATCACTGACAGAACCGTCAGCGATTACTTGACAAAGTTTACAATAATAATGATGAACACCGTCCATATTCACATAATTTTTTAAATCTTTATCTGAAACAATAATATTAAATTTCGTGTCTAATCCATCAGCATCATTATTGTTTTTATAAGCATCAACATAGATATAAAAAGGTTTGTTAGCAACATTAATAACACGATTATGCTCTAATTCAATACGATGTCCGGAAATATAGGCAACACCTGCCGTGACTTTATAGACACCCTCAACAGGAAGAACCATAAAACCATTTTTAATAAACCAATCTTGACCTTGTTGATCAATAATGGCTTGTAATGCTGAATTTTCAACATTATTTAACCGTTGATGAGCCATAAAATTAGGACTGGCAGCCATCACCATACTATTAGTAATTTCAGCAATATTATTATGATTTAAAATAAAAGATCGAATTAATGTATTGCCTTTAACCCCTGGACCATCTACGGTTTTAGTCGTTACAGGTGGATAAGTAACCGCAATGATAGTGTCGTATTCAGTGCAATATAAACAACTCCAATTAAATTTAAATGGCCCAACATCACTATCAAGCGTAGTTGAGAGCGCTATCGCATTGTCAGATAATCGAATTTGTTGTTGAATTTTGGCATTATGAACAATGTCATTTGGCTGTAATTGTTCATTTTCAGTAGCTGATTTACCACGATTAGGCTTATAAGCAAAAATCATTGAATCAATTAGCAAGATTTTTTTTTCTGCTTGCATTCTAGTAATTAAAGCCCGACCTTTGGCTGTAATAATTACCTCGGGTTGATCTGAGTTTTTCATCAAATCAAGTGCATTTACTTTATCAATTGCACCAGGAATAAACATGCCAGCCGTAGCACCACCCGCTATCATTGTGGTACTTCTTAAAAACGAACGGCGAGAAATGCCTTTATTATCATCGTCACTAATTGAATCTTTTTTACTCATTCATTTGCCTACTATTGTGTATAAATAGCCCTTTAATTCATCATTTATCTATATAAAAATAAGATCTATACCATCACTAAAACTTATAATTAAAAGTAATTAAACACCACCATCAGTATTGAGGGATTATTTATTATGATAATGGTTTTTTAATATAACGAAAGTTATTATCAAATACTACCTGCAGGGTATTAATATTATAAATAATTGATAATTTTCAATTAACACCATTAATTAAATATTATTGATGCAATGATACAATCTTAAGATAAAAAAAGAGGCGTATTATGCATACGCCTCTTGAACATCTTTATTTAAACTTAATATTGATTAATATTTAATTCCATATCAAGTACTGATGAATAATTATTATCACCATAATTTGGATATAACATAAGTGTTAATGCGCTTGAACGACGACCAATACGTGCTCTTAGCGGTGAGCTATCAAGACTATTACTAAAACGGTCTTTACTATTAATTAGGATTTCAAAACTACTGTCATTCTTGGTTGCATCCCATTGAGTTTGAGTCCATTTTTTCGTTGATGGATGGTAATAACCAATAGTACATGTCTCTTTCTCAATATTAACATTGCTGATCTCAATACGTGCATAGAAATCAAAGCAACCCGCTTTAGTTGTCATTGTACCGTTATAATCATGTGTTTTATTCTGTAAGCAACCATTACTTGGGCGAGTTGCATCCATTAATATAATACCCGGTGTTGATCCTGCTACTTCAGCATACGATATACGGAACTTACCTGTCGTCATATCGCTACCAAACACATTTTGCTGAATACGGCCTAACAACGCATTTTTAGCCGTTGATGTATAGTTACCACCAAAATCTAACCGAATAACTTTTGGAACCTTATTGCCTGATACAAAAACATCATGGCGGGGCTTAACATCATTTTGAGTTGAATCAACAAGATGCACGCGATTATTCAATGTAATCTCATTAATTATACAATCTTCAGGTTTAAACTGAGATCCTGATGTACAGGTTAGTTGTAACTCTTTAATACTGTTTGCTGTAATATTATTCTCACTAATATCAATGATATAACCACCATTACGATGTTGTCGCATATCTCGAATATTAATATAAGCTAATTTACCCGCTGTATTATTTGGCGTATAAACACGATTTCGCTTAAAGATCGCACGGCGATTAACCATTTGATTATCACTGTGGTATTTACTGTTATCCCACCAATTCACAGTAAGGAACGTAAATGCACCCGACATTTTACCATCACTGTTCTTACCGTTATCTGGTGATTCAAAATCACAATCGGTAATTTCATAACTGCCTACTATCTGAGTCGATATATCAGCAGTACGTAATAGTTTAGGTAACCAACACTTCGCATTACGAATAACAATTGACTCTGCTGGCTCACTACCATAACTAACACTGTCATCCCATGGCGCACCCGGCTCTGGAGAATATGAAATAAACGTGCCTTGAGTATTATCAACCGTTACATTGAACTTGGTTTCCATCTTACTAAAGAAATTCTCTTCAAAACGATGATCTATATTTTTAATCAAGGCATTACGTACTTTCTTCAAGAAAATACAGGTATTGGTGCTACCGTCTGACTTAAAGTTATACATATTCACAGTTTCGCAATCACGCATCTCAACACGAATACCACCAAGATAAACCGGTGATAGCGCTCGAGCCCCATTATTATTAGCATGTGAACGTACTTTCACACCACGAATACGCGCATTGGTGAATATTAAACGATTACCTTCCCACAATAATGACGTTACATACGCACCAGAATTATTATCTTCACCCGCCCAGAAATCTTCACTATTTTCCCAATCAAGACCTTCAACGACTAAATTACGCATCGCTTTTTGAACATCTAAATACCACGGGTTAGTATTCGTGATACCGCCAGAATATAGGCCACGACTACAGTTACGCATGACTACATTTCGGAAAACAATACGCTTATACGGGAATTGATTCGCCCCTAAAAAAGCAAGATGCTGCGAGTTACTCAAGGTCAAATTATCAAAAATAACCGTCCCAAAACCAGCATAATCACCTTTAAATGAATAGGTTGATGAATGTGGATTACCGGTAATTGGGTGCTGCTCTTTACCATGGAACTTATAACGGAAGCTACCTTCATAACTACAATCACGAGAAATAATACCACGGTAGCCACCCCAACCATCACCTTCAATAAAATCAACTTTGCCGGTGGTCACGTGATGACAATTTATTTCACAATAATAAGGCATTTCCACCACATTCGGCATACTCATGGCATTCAAACAATCTTCACCATTCGTATTCATTGGCGAGCCAACCCAATGAATTTTCTTACCTAAACATCCATGAAGCTCTAAACCATAACGAATAACGATTTCACTGGTGGTGGTATCGAAATAAACATTATCCGTAAACACTAAACGTACTATTTGTTTAGCTGTTAACGTTTTAAGTATCAATGCATTAGCTGCTGCTTTTTTAGCATCATTATAAATAATACCAATTGCACTGGCATCAACCCATGCAGGTTTATTTAACCCTTCACTAAGATTTGGGGTTAATGTAACTTCAGCCCAATTACCATTTTCACGTACATATTGTTTATTATCATGCGGCGCATCACTGATCGCTTCAGACCATGTACCATCAGTAGCCATATTATAAACAAAACCCGGCTTGCCATTGGTTAACTCAACCGCAGCCCCTACTTGGTGTGCTGTTGGTACATTATTTTCATGGAAAAATTTTACGAAATCACGATTCGGAAGTGTTTTTTTATTACCACTTCGGAAACTAATATCTTCATTATTATAACCACTTAAAATTTGAATCGCAGTATCTGATCCCGGAGACACTAGTGATAACATATTACCGTAAGTTGCCCAAGATGGAATATTCGGTTGTGATGAACCACCTAATCGCATCGTAGTACTATCCGTAGGGAAACTATTAATATCAACACTTCCATCAACAATAGCAGTAATATATTTTTCATTGTTAACTGTCGTGTTTTTTACATTTTTATTGATTTCATTTTCCATTTTAATATCTCTTAATTTTATGAATTAAATTTTTTTGTTATTATTTTTTGTTGTACTTCATACCACTTCAGATAATCATCTACTTGTTGTGCACACTCAGATAATGCATTTTTCAAGCGAGGAAGATCTTCAGAAATTGTTTCTGCTGGTGTTTTACCCATTAACTTCGGTTTATTACATACCGTAATTAACCATGGTTCAGGCAACATCGTAATAATCTCTATATGTGTCGGATCAATATGGTTGCTGCAACCACTCAATAACATCATCAGGCCAATAAATATGATACTTATCTTCTGAATACAATAGGTTATGTAACGATTCGGTAGTAACAATAAGTTCTCCTTGTTGTTTTACTCTTCGCTGTTCCCGTTGCAATAATAAGTCATTATTGTCTTTCTTTTGATCTACTAATATTTTCAAACTGGCTGTATTTGATTTATTAATCATAACAAGGTTATCTCTTTCTGTAATAAGAGAACTTAATTCACGATCCATATATTCACCTTTCACTAGTAAAACAAAAACAAGTGAGAACAATAATAACCTCATCGATACACTTCCTATTCAATGCACCGTAAGTATTCTGACATCCGCCGTTTTACTAAACCTCTTAGCTTTTTACCTCCACCATAAACCCAGCGAGATAATTGCATACAAGCCTGTGGTAATTTTCCAGATCTTACATAAGTTGATATTCTTGTTGCTGTAAGATCTTTATTTGTTAGAAAACGTGTGCAACCAGTATTAAAAATAAATGACGTTAAAGCATCATACTGTCCTTGAGTAATATCATTATTACCAAGTACATTATTTAAACATAATTCGGCCTGCTGAATATTTGATACCCAATCTATTGCAGCTTGTTTATTATCGATAATATCTGTCGTTATATTATGAATATTACCAATGCCATTTGTTTTATAGCCCGCAGGGCAACGATAAGTATCTAACCTGCAACCTTCATAATCTCCTATTAGTTTTAATCCTTTATATGTTAATTTTAATTTCCCTTGGCTTTCTCCTGCAATAACAACATTTCCTATTGGTAATGTACTATTCCCTACTCCACCATCACCAAGGAGCGCTATCACTGCAGTAATTGAGCATAAAATTGGTCTTAATTTACTCATAAATGAATATTCCTTTTTCTCTCGCTATTTGTTGCATAACTTTCTTATGCCAATAGCTCAGTGATAAAGCGAATATCCCCATACAGAGTGAAATAGTAAAAGACCAAGCTTCTATCGTCATGAATTGAAAATGTCCGATGATAACAAAAAAAACGAACACCATTTTATTTACTAACCAATCCAATAACTCATACATCTTATAATTCCTTATTTATTTGAAGTAAATCGGGATATTCCCCCCGTATCTATCTCCAATGATGTAAGTCTCAATATTGATATTTCAGGTTACTCCAGTGTTTTACTTGATGCAGTGATTATTATTCATTTGAAAATTTAATGCATCAATTGTCGTTATGATACTTTCGGAAACTATAAAAACCCGAATATATCCGAATTTCACTTTGCCATTTGAGATAAATGAAAGTGTTTTATGACAAAATTAGGCTATTAACCGACATCTCATTCACTGAAATGCAGCAGATCGACGTTAATTGCGGTAGGTAATCCTATCATTCCTATAAAAGCAAAAATTTAAGCTTATCTATGTCGAGCTAAATGCTCATCATAATTTAGCTCTTTATGGGTAATGACATTGTTTATATCAATGATTCTTGAATTTTTGCCTCAATATTAAGCAGGTAATTCAAATGGCAATGCGTATTCATTGTACTCAGTGTGGCGAAAAAGCACGTATTAATAAAACTAACTGGTTTTCAAATACAGCAGCAGACTTATATTGTTCGTGTTCAGATCCTGAATGTGGACATACTTTTGTGATGTCTCTAGGCTTTAGCCATACCATTAGTCCATCAGCAAAAAATGTAAATGATCTCGTTATTGCATTAATTAAAACAATGCCACCTGAAAAAGTGAAAGAGATTCATCAAATGCTAACAATATAAATTTATGCGGAACGTTATTCGTTCCGCTTTAATGCTCAATATATAAATGATAATAACTAAGCACTTTATAAGATTGTAGATTGTAAGGGGAATATGATTATTTATTGCTTTTAGGATGTATAACATTAACTATCACATCACGATATGGAATGAATAAGTAAAAATCCATACGGTATAGCGGTGTTTTCTATATAAACGAGTCAAATATGACAAAATATTGCAAAACAATACGCCACAAGTTTCACCTTTAACCCAATATTAGTAAATTTACACACCAACACATAAAGTAAATGTATAATTACCACTAAATACATTAACCAGGCACTATGCACACGACATCATTGCCTGCGTATTATTGCCCATATTAAATACTTAATTTGTTGTTATTCCATTACCTTGATAGGGTTGATAGTTCTAAATGAAACCTAATCCGACACATAAATCTCATGTTCCTACTATTTCCCCCTACCAATATCTCGGTGGAAAAACCGTCACATCTAAATTATGTTCAGTCTTAAACATCGATGAATATCAAGATCTTGCTGATGTTTTTGGTATTCCACGTGGCACGGTATCTACATGGCACTCAAGAGAAACCACTCCATTTGAAATCGCTATTCGATCCCACCTTGCGACAGGTGTATCACTACGATGGCTACTATTAAATGAAGGGGAAGCATTCCCAACGCTGACTAATACAGGTGCTGAAACAACATCAAACGTACTAATATTATCCCATTATCAGTTAAAATCAGGTGAACTCACGGCTCTCCCTGCTTTATCTTTTGATCCAGCATTACTGAAACAATCCAATACTGAACCCCATCATCTTATGGCGTTGCAAACAGCTTCAACAACCATGATCATCGATCAAAGTGATAATCTACCAATTAGTGGAAGCTACCTTATTACTATTGATAACCTAATGTCTATTAATGATATTCAACGCTTACCGGGTAATCAGTTAGTATTGCATTATGGTCAATCTTCTATTGCCGTAGCCCAAGCAGATATTAATATTATTGGTAAAGTTATTATTTCTATTAATCATATATAAATAGCCATAAAAAAGGCGATCCGAAGATCGCCTTATAAAGCATTTTCTTAATCAATTACTGTTTATGCTTTTTGCACCTCAAGCGCTAAAGCTTCTTCTTTATGCTTCATTATATCGTTAAACACTATACGTGCATCCTGAGCTAATGCAGATGCTTCAAGTTTAGCTTCTTTGGCTGTCATTGCTTCTGCCGTTAGACGGTGCAACTCATCCGCTAATTCTTGAGGAACATCCCCCATATCTGCACCACTATTACCATGTGCCAATGCTTCTGCTCGAATTGTTTTCTTAATTTTCCAGATTTCATCTAATGCATGACGCTCAGCCTCAGCAGCTTCAATCGCGGCATCTTTCAATTGCTCAAACTTCGCTAATGCCATACCTTCTGTCGACCATGGATCAACATCCGGCAAATCTTCAATATTAATCACAGGATCTTCGTAACTATTTTGATAACTTAAATCTAGTGATGCGGCCTTTACTGCTGAAATCATTAACATAACAGTAATAAACAACAGTGGTAGACCACCAACAATTGCGGCAGTTTGTAGTGTCTCTAACCCACCCATAAACATCAGTACTGATGGCATGAATGACATTGCAAATGCCCAGAACAAACGGTTCCAACGCATTGGCTCTTCTGTTACATCATTTTGAACCACAGAAGCAAGAATATATGAAATTGAATCAAACGTTGTTGCTGTAAAAATCAAACATAATAGTGTAAATACCGCAATAACAATCGTACTAAACGGTAATTGCTCAAGAATAGAGAAGATAGCTTTGGTTGCGCCTTCTGCATTCAAAATACCAACAACATCAAGCGTACCTGATAATTGTAGCGATAGACCGTAGTTACCCAATACCATGAAGAAAAGGAAACAACCCATAGAACCAAAGAAGATAGAGCCTGTCACCATTTGCTTAATTGTACGACCACGTGAAATACGTGCGATAAATAAGCCCATACTTGGTGCAAATACTAACCACCATGCCCAGTAGAAAATCGTCCAATCTTGTGGGAAGTGTGTATCTTCAAATGTACCGTAGCCACCAAAAGGTTCAGCCCACGTTGCCATAATAAAGAAGTTAGAAAGCATACGACCTAATGAATCTAAGCCGGTTTCTAACATAAAAATAGTTGGCCCAGCAGCAAGAATGAATGCTAATAAACCTAATGCACCCCAGAAGTTAATATTACTCAGTACCTTAATGCCTTTTTCCATACCAGCATAGGCAGAATAACCAAAAATACAGGTACATAAAAGTAACACAACAATTTGTGTTTCTGTCGTTTTAGGCGTACCAAATAAATAGTGAGAACCTTCAGTAATCAACGGTGCCGCTAAACCTAACGTTGTTGCACCACCACCAAGTAAACCAAAAATAAACAATACATCAATAACTTTACCTATCCAACCATGACTACGCGCTTCACCAATAACAGGCATTAACGCAGCAGACACTTTTAATACAGGTTGTTTACGAACATAAAAGAAATAGGCAATAGGCACTGCAGGTACAAGGTAAATACACCATGCTATAGGACCCCAATGGAATACACCGTACGTTGCAGCCCAACGTACTGCTTCTTCACTACCTGGCTCTAATTGAAATGGTGGATTTTGGTAATAATAAGCCCATTCAATCGCACCCCAATACAAAATACTCGCACCAATACCCCCACAAAATAGCATTGCAGCCCATGATGCTGTTTTAAATTCTGGCTCTTCGTCTGCATCACCCAGTTTAATTTGACCAATATCAGAAAAAACAATATAGATCATAAAGAAAAAGGCAGCCATACCAAGCGCTAAATATAAAAAGCCCAGAGTGTCTGTCATAAAGGTTTTAGCAACGGCAATCCATTCAGCACCCTCTTTTGGAAATAAAAGAAGCGGAACAACCACCGAAATCAACATTGCTAATGCCCCAAAGAAGGTGGGCTTATCAATTAACTCAAAATTTTTACGTAATGTACTCAAACGATATCCTTACTGCTATATATCATCCATGAAAAGTTACATATATGATGTTCTTTTAACACTAAATACACAAATAACATCAGTTATGGTTACGATAAATTTCTTTAATTAACACGTAAATAATCAATCATTCATACAAATATTAAAAATTTGATGGTTTTACAAACAAAAACACACATCGACCGTTACAATTAGAAACAAATATTGAGGTTTATACACGCCACACATCATTGAATAATGAAATGATCCACTACTCTATCTCTATTTTAATCGTTAATTATCAAACATATTCTATATAAACAGTTTAATATATTAGTTCTTATTGCCACTACTCGATAAATACTTATGTGCTCTTTATATGAAAAGTAACACTACATACAATCTAATGTTTATCACTATAATTTGAAATTTTGGAATACTTCATACATGCGTTATTACATCTCTAATGATAATACGAACATTACTCTTCTCTCATTTAGTATTTAAATCAAAAATATTTATAATATGACAATCTAAAAGAAAAAATGATATTTAGTTACAACTATAATGACTATTTATAGTGTCTTATTATAAAAGTTAAGTACAATAGACAAAATTACTTTTATTTAGAATTAATAACATGATTGAAACTCTTTTAAATCTACGCTCTTTGAGAGCTCAAGCGCGTGAAATGTCTATTGAAGATCTACAAGAAGGTCTACAAAAGTTCACTCAAGTCGTTGAAGAACGTCGTATGGAAGAAGCAGCTGCTCAAGCAGAAAATAAAGAACAAGAAGCAAAACTGCAGAAATACCGCGATATGCTTGCAGCTGAAGGTATTACACCTGAAGAGTTAATTGCTGTTATGGGCGATAGTCCAAAAACAAAGAAAAAGCGTGCAACTCGTCCAGCTAAATACAAATTTGTTGATGAAAATGGTGATGAAAAAACGTGGACAGGTCAAGGCCGTACACCTAAAGCACTACAACAATTACTAGATAATGGCGATGCACTGGCTAGCTTTGAAATCTAATTCATACATTTACTTATTCAAGTAAGCAAATGATAAAAAAAACGCTCGTTGTATTAAACAATGAGCGTTTTTTTATAGCTATAAAAATCGAGAAATAACCATTGAGGCTTATTTGCTTACTTATTTTCAGCGGCTTGTTGTTCAGGAGTATCATTACGCGTTGTAAAAAGCTTATAAGTCATAATAACAATAACTAATGCTTTAATAATCATCATCTGCGGATTACCAAAATAGCCCACCATACCGACAAAACCTGATAGCAACATCAGGATGCGATATTTTTTCAATTCAGTCATATACAATGCAACAACAATGACACCTAGATCAACAAACTGTAATCCAACCGCGAATGTTGGCTCGGCAATAAAAGCATGAACCGCGACATAAACGATGTACGATATACCAAGAATCATTACCGCAGCCAATAATTGAATAACAATCTTCGCTGTTTGAGTAAAATCTTTAAAATACCGATATAAATTTATTGCTGTAACCGATAAATTAAGAATAACTTTCGGCCACCACCCCATCAGAATCGACCATATCGTATCATTGGCCGCAGAAGCAAAAGCAGCATAACGTGTAACTTTCATCGTGTTAAATATAGTGATTAAGATATAAAACACCACTGATGTCCATCCCAATATATCTTTTAATAGATCAATCACAGTAATATCTCTCAACATACCATTAACGATTAATGGTGATTATAATAAAATTTAACATTAATATTTAACGTATATCTATATATAAAGTGGAATAACACTAGAAATACAGTAAATGGTATCATATGCGTTTATATTATTACATCAAGCTATGGCGCTATTTTAATAGCGTAAATGACTTAAATAATCATATTTTAAGCTAATTTTATAACCTAAAAATAAAGTGATAATGTAAGTCAGTACCTTATTAAATATCATAATTGTTTATTTACTATGCAATCAAACATCAATAATGATATATCTATTTACATAGCGACTATTTAACCTTAATATACGCGCCATGGAGAGATGGCTGAGCGGTTGAAAGCACCGGTCTTGAAAACCGGCATACGTTTATAGCGTATCTAGGGTTCAAATCCCTATCTCTCCGCCACATTAAAAAAAACCGCTAATTTATTAGCGGTTTTTTTGTATCTACTCTATTTATATTATCACATCGTATTATTTTACTACTGTATGATAACTTGTATGACAGGTCGTCTTAATAGTAATAACCGCTTAATTATTTAAGAAATAATCATTATTAAAGCTTGATTGACACATAGTCAATACTGAGGCTGTTAATCTTAATGCCGTATTGATCGAATCATCTGACTCATCACAACTACGCAGTAAAGTAATATGATTTTTTAAACACCCATAGCCTTTGTTAACCAAACAAGCAGCAATACATGCATAGTAATAGCTGGTTATGTCCTCAACATCTAGTTCTTTTAATGGTGCTAATTGCATCGCATTATTGGTATTACACTCTAAATTAACACTTTGAATAGCCATATAATAAGCATTAGACGCTGCCATTCTTACAACAGCATGATGAATATCACGGTGTTGCTGTTGCGTTACGTTACCCACCAACTGTTGAATCGATTGTAATACCTTCTGATTCTGAGTTGCTAATGCCGCAGCGTAAACAATATATTGCATTCTATTGGTAGATAATAATGATTGCCGAGAGATTAATGCATTAAGTAATTCTGAATGTTCACATGCTTCATCGATAGTTGGCATAGCAATACTCCTAAACTTATGAATGATAATAATTTAATCATTATTTACATATATTTATAATATGCCTCTCAATACAAAGTGCAATCTACAGATATGGAGCATAACTGTGTATTTATGATCACTAAATCATATAACAGCGATACCTATAACCTCCCCGTTATAATAAATCTGAAATAATAACTATTTTATGCAGGAGCTGAAAATAACATTTCCATGTCATAATTATCATTCACTAAAGAACGCTTGAGACGAGTCAGATTTTTTATTTGTAATTGACGGATCCGCTCTCGTGTTAGCCCAACAGCATCAGCCACTTCTTGCAATGTCTGTGGTTCATGCCCTAGCAATCCAAAACGTCGACAAATAATTTCACGATCGCGCTCAGCTAATTTAGACAATATTCTTTTAGTAATAATTTGCATATCATTATAATCTAACGCTTTATCTAAATTGGATTTTTCATCAGCAATAAAATATGATAACGAATTATTTTCATCTTCATTCAATGTTTGTTCAAATGATAAAACGTACAAATTATTTGTCATTAAAAACGACACTTCTCTCACATCACGTTTTAAATAATCGGCAATTTCTTCTGGTGACGGTTCATTATTGTTTTTAGTCATTAAATGACGGTGAGCACGTAAAATAGTATTCAATTCTTTTGATACATGTACTGGCAAGCGAATAGTGCGACTTTGATTATGGATGGCACGCTCAATCGTTTGTTTGATCCACCATGATGCATAAGTAGAAAAACGAAAACCTTTTTCAGGATCAAATTTCTCCACTGCGGTCATTAAGCCAATATTTCCTTCATCAATTAAATCACTCAGTAATAAAGTAGATGCTCGATATTTTTTGGCTAAGCTAACAACCAGACGTAAGTTAGATTCAATAAGAACACGTTTAGCCATTTCATCACCTAATAATGACTTACGACTATAAAGAATCTCATCGGCCTTTGTTAGTAAAGGCTTAAATGATATGTCATTCAAATAAAGACGAACTACATCACTTTCAAATGCAATCTCATGCATACATCATCCTTGAGCATTTATCATTCTATTTGTTATCTATTAGTAACATAATAATTCTATTTTTATCTTTTGTACAACAAATGATTACAAAAATTAACGAGGCTATTGGCTTGGCTAAAAATGGATTCTAAAGACACAATAAATACTCTTTATCATTATTTACCATGTTTACTTTATGCATCTAAGGTATATTATTTGATATATCAAGATTAAAAATAATAGAGTAAATCTAAATGCTTCCTTTTTTAAAAAAAACACTTTTAGTGACTATTACTGTTAGTGCGCTGTTTTCAACTGCAGCCAATGCAACAAATTCTATTGTTGTACAATCATGTGTTAGTAATCAAAATTATGATGAACAAGGGCTTATTCATTGTTTACAGCAAGTAACAAATAATGCTAAAGATCAAGTTTATAACATCTCAAATCAAGGTGATGTTTATAACAAAAAAATCAATAATCAATGTAATGGCAAAAAAACAGTGATTGATAAAGGAGCCATTATAAGTAGTAATAACGCAAAATTAGCGATGTGTTACGCTAATGCATGGTCAGCAGCACGCGATAGTTTATTGGGTGAAAAATATAGTACTCAATTAACAACTGATGTTTATAAGGATAAATAGTGAGACAATTATCTGATTATCAACAACAAATTCAGGCATTAATTTATAATAAAGAATACTCACTAGAACAAGCGATCTCAGAGTTAAAATCACTGCTTGAAAATATTGAGAATGATGATGCGATCACAGATACTGCAATGCATGCTGAATAATCTTAACGGTTAAAATATATCAACAAACGGTTATTGTATTATCACCACCAACATACGACTCAATTTCTTGATAAAGAAGTTGAGTTGCTGGATTTTGCATTTTTTCATAATTACTCACTAAATAATAGCCAGGAATTTTACCCTGCATATCCCCCATATCAATAGCCTCTATCAGTGTGCCATCCTGTAAATACGATTCCACAAAAATACGATTAATAAAAGCAATACCAATACCCTGTATCGCTGCTTCAATCGCATGCATTGAATTTTGAAAATAGACCTTACTCTGATTTGGATGAGGTTTAACATTATTATGAGATAAAATCAGATCCCATTGAATTAATCTATTTGTCGTTTCAATTAATGTACTTGTCGCTAATAATTCAGCTGAAAGTTCAATTAAAGGCTTATCAATATAACTCGGGGCACATACTGCAATCATCTTTTCTTTAAATAATAATTGACAATATTTCTCACTCGGCCTATCTATACAATAACGTATTGAAATATCTATATTTTCTTTGTTTAAGTCCAACATTTCAATGGTATCAATAAAGACAACAGCAATACCATTCTCACTTAAATATGTATAATTAATTAGAGGTAATAACCATTTATTTAATAAAGTCGGAGGGATCGACACCATTATTTTTTGTGTTTTTGTAACGAATCCAATATCTGTTGTCGCTTGCTCTAAATCCTTTAAAATTATAGCAACACGATTAAAATAACGTATTCCTGCATTGGTTAATTTAATTCCTCTATGTTGACGAATAAATAATTTTTGACCTATAAATCCCTCAAGAGCCAAGATCTGATGACTCACAGCTCCTGGCGTTACAAATAATTCCTCTGCAGCTAATTTAAAACTTTGTAACCTCGCACAAGCTTCAAAGTAAATAATACCTTTTAGTGGGGGAAATGATCTCAACTTTTATCCTTAAGTTATTTTTTCTCAACTATTCGTATATTTTTATTGATTTGAGCTATTGTAAATAATAATACATTATACGTATAAGAGATTTAACAATAACGTTTAATAATTATAACTCATTAAAATAATACAGATTTAACTCTTCAATAGGTGTAATAATGAAAATTAAAACAATTGCTGTGGCAATGCTTTTTGCTTTACCTGCTTTTATGTCACAAGCTGCAATGACGTTAACCAGTCAAAATGTAACCAATGATCAAACATTAAGTAATCAGCAACTCTTTAACCAATGGGGCTGTACAGGGAAAAATGAATCTCCACAATTAAGTTGGACCGATATTCCTGCTGGGACAAAAAGCTTTGCCGTAACAATGTACGATCCAGATGCACCAACAGGTAGCGGTTGGTGGCATTGGAGTGTTATTAATATTCCTGCAAATGTACATTCATTAGCAGAAGGTGCTGGTACTGTTGGTGGTAAAGCATTACCTAAAGGTGCAAGTATGGTAACCAATGATTTTGGCTTTAAAGGTTTTGGTGGCGCATGCCCACCGCCAAATGCAAAACCACATAATTATCAAATCACAGTTTATGCATTAAATACGGCAAATATTAAATTACCTGAAAATGCATCGCCAGCATTAGCAGGATATAACATCCTCGCGCATGTTATCGGAAAAGCACGCCTTGTCGCGCCAACTAACGCACGATAAAATCACTAATCGAAAAAGCCACTTTTAACTAGAAATAGATAAAGAGTGGCTTTTAGGATAGCTCCAATAAATATCTCATATTTATATCGCCTATTTCCTCTATTATTCACCATTTATATTGCATAATCACCATATACAGAATACTAATCTGTTTATTTAAAAGGTGTAAAATATCGCTATCATTATTATACAGAACATCATACTATTTATGGCGAACCATAATATTAGATAAGGCACAGCATGACATATTGGAAAAACATTCAACTTACGCATCAAACAATTACTGGCGTATCATTAACGATTAATGCTGTTTATCCGCCGGAGTTTGAAAGCAATATAACCGATGAAATCCAATATTTAAAAACCGTCTATAGTTGCCAACAAGCATTTAAAAAAGAGATTATAAGCCTTATTTGCTCTTATGATGGGCGCTTAGTTAGTTTTAACTACTCATAATAATAATTATTATACCAATCCCAATAAGTTTCTGACTTAATTTAATGTTCTCTTTCGTCATTCCCTACAGTGAATACCTACGAGGGCGATAGGGAATCTAATGCTTTTGAAAGATGACCACTTATTGGTATTGGTATTGGTATTGGTATTGGTA
>CAMQXY010000046.1 GCA_947039005.1 uncultured Photobacterium sp. | reverse complement strand
GTGTTAATGCCAGCCATTACAATAGATACTTATATTATCTTCGCTGTTTTGTGGGTTATGGCTTTTACTATTTTCACCGTAATTCATTTTTTCAGTGCTTACTCAAGTGCGTGTTGATGGTCATCCTGGTTAATCCGTGTTCAGCGTGGATAAACAGTGACATTGTTTCACTTTGCTCCTAGAATACACACCCGTTTACGAAGTTAAGAAGATTGATATGTATAATCACACGCCGACATTAACGCACTCAGAGCAACAAGAAGCTGCAGAGCGTATTCATGATCTTATGTCTAAAGGTATCAGCAGCGGTGAAGCTATCATGATTGTCGCTAATGAAATTCGTGAAGCGGATATGAAGCGTCGTCAGGCGGCAGGTGAATTTCCTGCTGAAGAAGAAGATGACGATGAATAACCTTGAGTTATCATTCGTAACTATCTAATAAATAAAAAGAGCCTAGTGGCTCTTTTTATTTTTGGATTATTTTATTCCAAATAAACGACTAGCAACAAGGCATGTTTTACTCCTACAATAAAGCGATATTATAAGTGATTCTATAAAGAAGTATTGAGGAAGCATTGATGGATAGTCGTTATTTAGCCGCACAAGCATTTGCAAAAGATCGCCATGGTGATCAGAAATATGGTGAACTTCCATATGCAGTTCATCTTAATACTGTTGCAAAATTAGCTCAACCATTTGGTGTTGATGCAATGATCGTTGCACAATTGCACGATGTTATTGAAGATACAGATACTAGCTTTGATGAATTAGCGGTTATCTTTGGTTTTATTATTGCAGACGCTGTTAATTATGTGACAGATGTAAAACTAGAAGATCGCGCTAAGAGAAAATTAGAAATTAATCAACGTTTAGCGGCTTTAAATGTTGAAGAAGACGCAGCACGTTTGGCATTGATAGTGAAAGTTTGTGATCGTTTATCTAATGTACGTTCAAGCTATAAAAGTTCACCACGTCATTATAAAATGTATCAACATGAACATGCAGCATTTAAAAAGGCAGTATACCGTCCTGGTCTTTGTGATGATTTATGGATAGAACTCAATGCACTCATTATTGGTCAACCTGAAGCAATATTATGTAAGTAACGTATTATATTGTCATAAGAATAGAGGCCTAACGTTACGTTAGGCCTTTTGTTTTTGTATCCACTACAAATCGTATGCGAATAATGGGTTAGTCAATATCGTAGATAGTAGGAATGGGTTTGCGTTTATGTTGACTTGCGCGATAAATGCTAATGAGGCGATCACGGACAAAGTCATCAACAGGCTTACCTTCAAGGAAATCATCAATTTGATCATAAGTGACTAATAATGCATCTTCATCTGCTTTTTGTGGTGCTAACTCTTCTAGATCCGCGGTAGGGACTTTAGCGACAAGATGCTCTGGTGCGCCTAATTTAGCGGCAATGCTACGAATCTGACGCTTATTTAAACCAAAGAGAGGAGCTAAGTCACAAGCACCATCACCAAATTTGGTGTAAAAGCCAGTAATGTTCTCTGCTGAGTGATCAGTACCAATAACAAGCCCACCGACTAAGCCCGCAATTTCATATTGTGCAATCATACGTGCACGCGCTTTAACATTGCCTTTTACAAAATCAACTTTAGCAGCATCGGTTGGAATTAACGTTGTCCCTTCTAGAGCTAATAATGTATTTGCATGTAGTCCATCAACACCTGATTTGATATTGATACTGACTGATTGGCTTGGCTTAATAAATTGTAAGGCTTGCTGTGCTTCATCTTCGTCTTGTTGCTCACCATACGGTAGACGAACGGCAATAAACTGATAATCGTTGCTATCCGTTGTCGTATTTAAATCATTGATAGCAAGCTGTGCTAAACGACCACAAGTGGTTGAATCAACACCTCCGCTAATACCGAGTACTAGTGATTTGCAGCCAGATTGATTGAGTTTTTTCTGGATGAACGCAATACGGCGCTGAATTTCAAATTCAACATCGATAGCTGGTAGTACACGCATTTCTTCACGGATAAGTTGTTCCATGGGTCATGAATCCTTAAGGCTTTTGCCCAAATATTAATCACTTAAAACGATATAATGGCAAAATGAGAACTCAGCCATTACACCTTTATCAAAATCATGCGATAACTCTAACTAAGTAAGGATTAATGCTCAAGCGTAAATTATTTTAAATAATATTGTTTTAGTGTTAGAACAATATGATACGAAGTGATTTTTTGCTTTCTATTGTATTTAGCAGATTTTGCAATAAGAGGTTAGCAGATTGAAATATGAAACAAACACTGGCAGTTTTTGGTAGCGCATTTAATCCTCCGAGCTTAGGTCACCGTTCGGTGTTAGAGCGATTAGGTCAATTTGATAAGGTGTTATTGCTCCCTAGTTTCCAGCATGCGTGGGGGAAAGTAATGCTCGATTATAACGCTCGATGTGATCTTGTTCGTGCTTTTATCTGTGATATTAGTCAGTCTAATCTAGAATTGTCTACAATAGAGCAACAAATAGCGGTTGATGATAATGCCGTTACAACGTTTGCTGTACTTGAAGCTTTGCAATTAAAGTACCCTGATTGGAATATCACATTTGTGATAGGACCAGATAATTTCTTAAGTTTTGAGCGTTTTTATAAAGCAGACGAGATACTGAAACGGTGGCAGGTAATGGCATGCCCTGAAACAGTTCCAATACGAAGCACCTTGATACGTGAGGCATTACTTAATGGCAATGATATTAGTCATTATACAACGCCAACAGTAAATTCAATGTTAGTTACTGATAAGAGATTTCGATTTAACGAGTAGCCAAAGGGGGATTAATATTTGCGTATAAATAAAGTTAAAGTATGTTTGCTCGTCTTATTCAGTAATTTGATCTATTCGTCATCGGCGTATGCTTTTTCTTGTGAATTTATTCCGACTAATATATCCCAAACAAAGAATGATTTATTTCAATTTGATCAGTCGTTATGCAATACAACGGATGATGCTTCTATAATTCCATTATTACGCCCAAAGAAGGATCTTCACGATCATGCTCATCTGTTCAATGATTGGAAGCAGGATTATAGCTATAAGACCGATGAGTTTTGGAATCAATGGAATGATGACTTTGCTGATCATCCTATTTTCACTGAACAGAATGATTCAATGTATTATGGGTTAGGGTTTTGGTTGCCAAAAAAATATGATCATGAAGAGGTTGAAGATATGGTAGACGCAGAACAATGGGTATTAAACCATGGTGTACAAATGAGTTTAGGTTTTGGAGCCTCGAATAAAGATAGCACTCAGGTACGATTGGATTATCGTTGGCATACTAACAGTCGTGTAGATGATGGTATTTCATTGCAGGTACATGTACCGCTTAATTAGTGGCGTTGTTAAACAATGCCCATTGTAATGATGGACATTGTTTTTAATACACTATTTATTGTTATTAAAATTGTTTACCTAAAATAGGTATAGCAAGCGCTTCAAGTAACACTTCAGACGTATTCAACTGTGCGGCAATTTGTGATAATTTTCTTCCTGAACGTATAAGTTTAACCACTTCACGAAGGGTAATGCAGGATTCAAATTCTTTTAATGTCATGCCTAATAATGGTTCAATATTCTGAATTGCAGGTTGTTCTGTAATTTTATTGCCATTAAGTAATAATACCAACGCACTATGGTATTGTCGCTTGATTGCAGGCGATAACGATTGTGTTGAAACAGACAAGGTTGATACTTGATCGGCTATAACTTTAAGTAAGCGTCCTTCCGTACCATCCCAATCATGTTTGTCTATCGGCTGTTTTTTAAGTTCAACTAACAAAGCATTCAGTAATGGGCTTACCACAAAGAATCCTGCATCATTGCATAATGGTTGTCGTAAACGGATTGAAAAATCAACTTTAAAAAAATGCGTGCCAGGTAAAACCGTCAATGCATGTAAACAATCAAAGGGTATCCAAAAGCCATGTCCTTTAGACACGAGGTGCTCATGTTTACCTAAGCGTATTAAGATGCTGCCGCTGTTAACAACAATAAAGTAGGCGTTGTGGCTTTTACGACGAGAACCAACAAAAAGAAAAGGGTGCTCGTTTTGGGAAAACTCAATGGCTTGTTTCATAATGTCTCTCTAACTCGATATCTTGCACATATTCGACTGTTTTTGTTACATCGTCAACATTGCATAGGCGACAATAATCAAAATCAGTGTATGATTGGTCGTTTTTGCATTAGAACGCACTTTTTATGATTAATAGTGGTTGAAAATTCAACGACTAGACGTGGTTCGGTCTCCAACCATACTCCTTATTGATTTTGGTTATTTGGATAAATTGTATTTATCAGTAAAATAACCAAGTTTTTTCAAGATGAAGCCTTATTGTGTGTATAGATAACGATATTTATAAAGAAATCCGCCCTTATAACGATAACGAAGTTAAAGGGGCGATTAAACGCCTTATTGATGATAAAGAATTTATTAACGCTATTTTAAAATACCGCTTTCCCCATGCTTCAGGTATGTTTGGATGGTTGCTTATTCCGTTAATAAAGCGTTTTTTGGTTAAAAAATGGTCTAACGTTACCAGTATTAAAGATGTGCAGGATTATGTTGCTAAGTATATGCGAGCAACTATTGCTCATTCTTGTGACGGTGTAACCATAACAGGTTTAGATAAACTTGATCCGAATAAAGCCTATTTATTCATTTCTAATCATCGTGATATTGCGATGGATCCAGCGATGGTGAATTGGTGTTTATTCAATAATAATTTCAACACTGTTCGTATTGCGATTGGTGATAATTTACTTAAAAAGCCATGTGCGACTGAATTGATGCGATTAAACAAGAGTTTTATTGTTAAGCGTTCATCAAAAGGACCACGTGAATTAATGAAGTCATTAGGTCTACTTTCTAGTTACATCTCTCATTCTTTAATGACGGGCAATAATATTTGGATTGCACAAAAAGAAGGGCGAGCTAAAGATGGTAACGATAAAACAGATCCTGCTATTTTAAAAATGTTCTTTATGGAAGGGCGAAAGCAAAAATTACCATTCGCTGAGTTTATGAGTGGCTTAAATATTGTTCCTGTCGCTATTTCATATGAGAATGACCCCTGTGATGTGGCTAAAGCACAAGAGCTTTATCAAAAAGAGACCACGGGTACGTATGAAAAATCAGAATTTGAAGATATAGAAAGTATTGTACAAGGTATCGTTGGTCAGAAACGACGCATTAATATTAGTTTTGGCGATGTGATCACTCAAGCGCCAGAGACTCCTGATGAGCTTGCTGCCATTATTGATAAACAAATAACTGAAAATTATCATTTATTTCCATCAAATTACATTGCAGCAGAGATTGAATCAGATCAAGTTACCGCAGAAGAAAAGCAGTTATTTGCCCAAAAATTAGCAGAGCACCCGCAAGGCGTACAAACAATATTACGCCGTATGTATGCTTTCCCTGCTCAGAAAAAACAGCCTGTAGAATAACTTTGCTTATTAATCAACTCTAAAAACGCGGCTATGATAGCCGCGTTTTTTATTGAAAATCACTGTTTGTTATTATTATAGCAAGATCGGTTTTGAAATTTTATAAGGCGGTTGTGCCATACGATCTGCCATAAAATCAATAAAACAACGTACCTTAGGTGCTAAGTATTTTCTGCGAGGGTAAACAGCATAAATAGGTAAATCAACAGTGGTTTTCCATTCAGTCAGCAATTGAATTAATTTGTTATCTTTAAGCTCATTTGTCATTAAATAAGTTGATAGGTACGCAATACCTAAGCCACTGACTGCGGCATCTAATACTGCAGGCGCATTATCTATGCGGTAATTACCCCTAACACGAATCGATTGTTGTAGACCATCACGAGAAAAAGCCCAATTAACATACTTACGTTCACGGCTTTGATAAGTAATGCAATTATGACGACGTAAGTCACTTGGTGTTTCAGGCTTTCCATGCTGAGCGATATAATCAGGGGAGGCAACGACTACAAACTCACAATTAGCCAGTTTTCTTGCCACCATCCCTTCTGGCGGATGTTCATGAATGGCAATCCAGCAGTCAAAGCCTTCTTCTAATAAATTAGGTCGATGATCAAACAGGCTAATCTCTAACTCTAATTCAGGATGTTTTTTTTGAAACTCGGCTAAAGCAGATGTGATGTGAATATTGCCAAATGACTGTGCGATACCAATTCGTAATACGCCCTTTATTTCATTACGATAACCTGCCACCATCGCTTCCGCTTCATTAACTGTATCTACAATCTGTTGACCATAATCGGCATATTGCAAGCCTATTTCAGTTAAAGCAACGGTGCGAGTACTGCGCTGAACTAATTGGCAACCTAAGCGTTCTTCTAAATAGCGAATTTGTTTACTTACTTGAGATTTAGAGATGCCTAATCTATCCGCTGCGCGGGTAAAATTTTGTTCATGACCTATTGCTGCCAATATGACCATTTGTTGAAGATTTTCTAACATAAGCATCGACTCTTTGAAGAGAAAGTGAAGTAGGAGAAATACTCTATTACTTTACTTGTTATTACTGAGGAACAACATGATTTCTATGATAAAGGATTATAATCATTATGAAAATGGTAGGGTACAAGAAAGCCATTTATCATCGATATTAATAATAATATGTATCTGTACAAACGATTTTAGTAATAGATAAACACCCGTTAAAATAATCACTTCACTATAGGAGATGTGATTAATGTTAACGGTTTTTTGGCAGTTTTTAGTATTAGGATTATGCAGCTTTGGTGGGCCAGCAGCCCATATAGGTTATTTTCAACAAGCGTTTGTTGTCAAAAAGAAATGGCTCAGTGGTGAGGACTTTACTCAAGCTGTTGCGTTATGCCAGTTTTTACCAGGGCCGGCGAGTAGCCAACTTGGTATGTATATCGGTTATAAAAAAGCAGGATACCAAGGCTCAATTGCCGCATTCATTGGTTTTACTTTACCTTCTTTTATTTTGTTAACGTTTATGGCTATTGCGAATAACCAATTTAGTGGTTCTATTGTTGTTGAACAGATTATTACTGCCGCTAAGTTATTAGCCGTTGTCGTTGTGACTGATGCCTTATGGGGAATGATAAAAAAGAATTTAATATCGATACCGACGATAGCAACAGCTCTACTAACAATGATTTGGTTAATGTTTAGTCATGGTTTATTTGGTCAAATATTACCGATTATTATTGCAAGTATTGTTGGCTTTTTATGGTCATTCAAAACGCAACCCATCGTTGATAAGTCCTTAATCAAACCTATTCGACCACATGCTGGATTATTAGCTGTATTTTTTAGTGTGCTTCTTTTATTACCATTAATCACTACAACCAATGATAACATTAAATTATTTGCTATTTTCTACCAAGCAGGGAGTTTTGTTTTTGGTGGTGGTCATGTTGTCTTACCCTTATTACAGCCAATGCTTGATGGTATGATAACCGATAATACTTTTTTAAGTGCTTATGCTTCTGCGCAATTAGTTCCTGGACCTATGTTTACCATGGCTAGTTATCTTGGTGCTTCAGCAACACCACTGATGCCTATTATAGGGAGTTTAGTGGCAACGATTGCTGTTTTCTTACCGGGGAGTTTACTGTTATTTTCATTTCTTCCTGCTTGGAAAGCTTTGTTTAGTCATCCTCGATTAACGCAATCATTAATATTAATCAATGCATGTGTTGTTGGATTATTAGGTAGTGCATTAATTAATCCTGTAATAACAAGCTCTATTAAATCGATAGAGGATAGTTTTATTGTGATTGTAGGTTATGTCTTAATAAAAAAATACCAATGTCCAGTATGGTTGTTAGCTGTTTTTTTATTCCTATATGTATTAATCATTAATTGAGAATAAAAGCAGAGTCTTATGATTCTGCTTTTATTCTCACCTTAACGCACTATAACTTTATACGTTTAATACAAATAACCCAACAATAAACATTTATACTTTATGTAAGCTTAAATTCAGAAACGCTTGTTAAACTAACTCGCTATTTATAAAATTAATTATACTAAATGTTAAAAATGGATAAAAACCAAAGAATACGTTCAAACATCACTAATTATGATGTGTTACGAGTTGTAAAAGAAGAAATTAAAGACAGCGAAGCACGTATTACTCGACGTATATATACTGTGGCAATATTATCTGTTGCTCTGATTATTTTTGTACTTATGCTTATTATTACAAGTCAAACACCGACAACCAGAGATTATGCAGCAGAAGCGATGAAGCGATCTTTTGAAGCAGAAAGGGCAGTGAAGATGATAGATAAAGCCGCCGGTACTAATTTTTTAGAACAATCAAAATTTAATCAATAAAAGCTCTTAGAAAAAGAGCTTTTTATATGAATAACTATTGATTACCAGTCTAAAACTAACTTATGGTTTTCAATAACTAATTCAGGCTTAGATTTTTTCAAAAGAGCTTGTTTTAATTCGTTATCATTAAGCTTATAAACTGGCTTTGTTGATAATATTTGGCTTAAAAAAGAAACAATAGGTGTAATAACCGGCTTAGTTAATACATTATTTAAACGTTCAGGTGTAATTGTTAGTGATTCAATATTAAGGTCTTTTAAATAAATAGCACCTTGATCTTGGTTATAATAAGGGATAGCACTAAAATTAGCTTTGATCGCGATGTTTTGAGTTGGTTGCCCCATTAGTTCTAAATCAGCTGTTGCAGTAGCTGCGACATTCACTTTATTTTTAGCAACCCGTCCAATACCGACCTTAATGTTATCAAACTTACCTGTAGCATAAGCAATCCCTTGAATCCCAACCGAATGATTAAATTGAGTTTCTTTATTTAAGTAAGATTGCATTTCATTTTCAGTTACACCGTAACTAGCACAACCAGAAAAAAACAATACAGAACCAGCAATTAATAATGATTTTAAATGCATAACAGACCTTAACAATAACGAAAAAGAGCACATTAAGTGCTCTTTTAAATAATAGCAAACAATCTATCATGCCGTATCTGCAAATAATATAGAGATATCGTAATTATCCCGTTTCAGATAATTACGGAGTTTTTTCAATGAAATAACTTGTAGTTGACGAATTCTCTCGCGTGTTAGTCCCACTTCTGCAGCGACTTCTTGAAGAGTTTGTGGCTCATGACCAAGTAGCCCAAATCGACGACAAATAATTTCTTTATCACGAGAAGATAAAGAATTTAACATAGAAGATGTAACCTGCTTAATATCCATTTCATTCAAATAGCTATCAGGATTAAGTGCTTTATCATCAGTTAAAAAAACTGCCAATGATTGCGAATTAGCATCATCCGTGATGGTTTGATCATAAGAGATAATTGGAATATCGTAAGATAAGAGGGTAGAGATATCATCAACACTGCGTTCTAATTTTTCCGCAACATCTTCATTGTTTGGTTCTTTATTTTGAGTATTCAACAGGTGTTTATGAGTACGAACAATAGTATTAATTTCTTTTGAAACATGCACTGGTAACCGAATCGTACGACTTTGATTATGAATAGCACGTTCTATCGTTTGTTTAATCCACCATGTAGCATAGGTTGAAAATCGAAAACCTTTTTCTGGATCAAATTTATTTACGGCAGTCATAAGCCCTATATTACCTTCATCAATAAGATCACTTAATTGAATAGAACTACCTCGGTAGTGTTTGGCAATATTGACGACTAATCGCAAATTACTTTCAATCATTATATTTTTTGCATTAACATCGCCAGTTAATGCTTTTCGACTATAAAGTTTTTCTTCTGTTTTTGTTAAGAGTGGTTTAGCAGAAATATCACGAAGATATAATTTAATTACATCACCTTCAAAAAGTTGTGTTTTACTGCTTACTTTGGCTTCCATGTTACATCCCTCTCTTCAATATCCATTTTACTTTACAGCGACACTTATCAATTAATCTTTAATAAGTATTAATTACTACTTACGTGATTCCCCAAAGAGATATAAATCAATAAGTGGTGACATTAACTAGTTTTGTAAAAAGATAAAACACTCTAATGTATATTTTTGAAAAAGGATCACGTTTTTTTTGATATAAGTAACATAATAACGACTAAAAATGATAAATTTTGTATTTTTAAAACTAAATACCAATAGTATAAATAGTTTTTGCCTATCAATATTAAGATACTCATAAGTGAAATATAAGCAATCATGTTTAACATCTAAATGATATTGATTCTCATTTATAGATTAAGTAAAGTAACTTCATGACAGAGGAGTCACTTATGAATAAAGCATCTATTAGCCTTGATATGCAGCCAACCCCATTTAGCTTTAAGCTAAAAAAGAAATTACTTTTATTAGGCCCTGCATTCATTGCTGCTATTGGTTACATTGATCCAGGTAATTTCGCAACGAATATTGAGGCAGGCTCAGCCTTCGGTTATCAACTTTTATGGGTTGTGCTATGGGCTAATTTAATGGCAATGCTGATCCAATACTTATCCGCAAAATTAGGTATTGTGACGGGGAAAAATTTAGCAGAACACTTACGTGACTATCTTCCCAAATGGGCAATTTTCCCATATTGGATACAAGCTGAAATAATTGCAATGGCAACTGATCTTGCTGAATTTATTGGTGCTGCCGTTGGTTTCCAATTATTGTTTGGTATCAGTTTAATGGAAGGTGCGATTATTACCGCAGTCGTTACAATAATGATATTGACACTTAATAATAAAGGTCAAAAACCATTAGAGGTTGTTATTGGTGCTTTATTATTATTAGTTGCCGTTATTTATATTTTTGAACTTTTCATTGCTCCGCCAGCATCACACGCACTTATGACAGGGTTGATTGTTCCTACATTAAATAGCCCTCATCAAATATATTTAGCGGCGGGTATTCTTGGCGCAACAGTAATGCCGCATGTTATTTATTTACACTCAGCATTATTTAAAAATACATATGGTGAAAAAATATCAACACGGTTACGCTCAACAAAATATGACGTATTAATTGCAATGGTTATTGCTGGATTCGTTAATATTGCAATCGTAGCAATGGCTGCGGCAGTATTCCATTACTCAGGAAATAAAGATATTGCTGAAATAGAAACGGCATATAAAACATTAACGCCACTTGTTGGTAAAGCAGCATCTGTTTTATTTGGTATCTCGTTAGTTGCATCTGGTCTTTCATCTACGGTAGTAGGTACAATGGCTGGACAGGTTGTGATGCAAGGCTTTGTTAAATTTACAATTCCAATGTGGTTACGTCGTTCAATTACGATGATCCCATCATTTATTGTTATCGCATTAGCTGTCAATACCACTGAAATTTTAGTAATGAGCCAAGTTGTTTTAAGTTTTGGTATAGCCCTTGCCATTATTCCATTGCTTTACTTTACTAATAGCAAAAAAATCATGGGTAAATACAAGAATAATAAGACAGTATCAATACTTGGATTAGTTATTGTAGCAATTGTTCTAACTCTTAATCTATATTTAAGTTATACATTACTGGCTTAGTATATAACGTAATGACTCCTCATTAATTCCCCGATAATAATCATATTATCGGGGATTTCTTTTATGGCAGTTCTTTTGTTTGTATAATTTACTCAATGCTTTATATTCACGTTTTAACTCAGCTCTCTTTTTATTAGAAGCGTTAGATAGCATCATAGTTAATCTTTTTTCAAAACTATTTACCCGTGTTTCTAGCCCTGTACAAGGTAATAAAGCATATTGTTGTGTATATTGATTAATTGTTAAAGCCGAACTTGATGTATGGAAAGTAATTAATGTCATAAGTAGTAATGTACGTATAAATATCAACATAAGAAGTCCTAATTGTTATTTTTTATACGATAACACTCATCTGAAAATATAACAGAATATAATGCAGTTATAATACTGACACTGCATTTTAAACAACAAATATTGAAACAATAACTTGTATAGTGTGACATATTATCGACCAGGTGTTACACCTTGTAATTCATCATCAGTACGGCGATCATAGCGTTGGGTCGTGGTAATACTGCTATGTCCCATAAATTTACTGACTAATAGTAAGTCATAACCAGAACGCAATAAATTAGTTGCCACTGAGTGACGAAAATCATGGGGCGATATTCGACGCGAAAAACCAAGCTGATGAATATGTTTACAGAGATCATTTAACGTTTGAGTGGTTAAACGCTGTGATGTTAATTGCTGATAACGATTCACACCGCAAAAAAAACTCGATATTTTTTCAGAATGTTGTAAACGTACTGTTAGCCATCTTTCAATTGCGGCATATAGATCGCTACCTTTTGAAAAAGGAACATAGCGTTCTTTGTTACCTTTACCCATAACTCGAATCTTGCACAAATAAAGATCTATATCACCCACATCCAACCCAATAACCTCAGCTCGACGTAATCCAGATTCATACATTAACCAAAAAATCGCATTATCTCGTAATGCCTTTATCTTATTCGATTGTGCTAAAGTTAGTGCCGATATTTGGTCAAGATCGGTATAACTCAAGTAACGCCCACTTGATTGTCGTGATCCTCTAGGTAATTTTATCGCCTTGATCCGTTGTAAAGTTTCCACAGAAATGGACTCAGATAACCATGCATGATGAGCAACACCCCGTAACATTCTTAATAAATTATCGGCAGTGGCAGGGGCGTAATCTTGTTTTCTATCGCTACTTTTCATAGTTAATCGCGAGGATAAAAATGACTGCATTGCTGTTTGTAATACTGGAGCATAAAGTACGCTATGCCAATCCATTCGTTCAATACATGGTCTTAAACAAAAACAACTGAACGCTTCAAGCATAATTTTAGCTTGTGATGTTAATTCAATATCTAAGGTTTTTTCGGTCAAAAGAGGAGGGAGCCAACCTTGTTCTAACGTGATTGTTGGCTGATTCTGTACCGAAAATTTTTCAATGGAACACTGCCAATCCGCTAACTGAGATAATGAAATTTGCTGTTGTTGATGACAATAATTACCTACCTCTAACAGCGCTTTTTTTAATGGATTAATGTGTAAGTTTTTCAATGACCGCTGTGGATCATAAAATAAACCTTTCATCTTTGCTTTAGTTTGAGCCCTATGAATTAAAAAAGAAGCCATTGCTTTTTCAATCAGATCAGGGGTTGTTAGTAATATTATCCAATCAATTCTATCGAATGTTGATCCTAATAAAAAGCGGCTAAAACGTTCTAAGGTATAACGCGCATTAGCCTGACCGCCTGTAGTATCAGTGGCAGCAAGAGAATAGATATAAGCCAATGCTGGATTAGCAACAAAATGATCACGTTGATGCTGATATTGACTTAATGTTGTTTGTTGGCGCAACGTTCCAGGTTTAAGTGTGAAGCTATTATTCATTAGAGAATTTGAAGGGTTGATCGGCATTAATATGGTCTTTATTGTTGATCTGCTATAAGAGATATTATATAAGACTGACAAATTAAAGCTATAAAATTCATATATTTATGAAAAATAAAAGATCCAAGTGTCGATCGAATAAAAGTGTCAATACAGGGTGATATCATTAATATTTACCATAATAACCAACGGCTATTTTTTAATTATTACGTACATTCTATGGCATTAGTTCTTAGAATTTAATAGTTACAATGTCACTTATTGTGGGTTATTCGTATTCTTTCGCCATAATACAGACTATGATTAATAAAGAATCGTCAGCAGGAGATCATTACTTATGATAGAAAAAGTATCATTTATGACTCAGCCATCAGTTTCCATTGCTGAATCTATCATTGCTTATATGCAGCAAAATGAAGAAAAATTTACGACTATGCTATTTTCAAAACACGATATTGAAGATAATAGGTTTCATTTTGCGTCAGCATCATTGCGGGTTGATATGGTTGAATTTGATGACGACCATCAATCAGGATTAGCACATGTGAGTTACGGTATTCATTTCTTTTGGCCATGTAATAACCAAGATGAAATTGATACATTCCAAGAGAAAATACCGTTTATTATCAATAAAAATGAGGTCACTTTTACATTAAAAATTCATCAACCATGGATTATACTTTAATGCTTAAACGTAAAAAGAGAGCTATTTAGGCTCTCTTTTTATTTAGATATATTATCAATGCCTAATCAATTAGTGAATTAACCGTCGCCATGTACCTTGATGTTGTTTAAGTAAAACGCTATGAATAATTAAAGAAACGATAATAATGACACCATATACTAAGCGAGTCCAAAATCCGGCTAAACCCGCACTGATGATCCCAGCTTCTAAAATACCAATAATACAAGCACCAAATAATGTGCCAAATAGAGTACCACGCCCACCAAGTACCGATGTTCCACCAATAAAAACGGAAGCAAAAACTAATAGCATATAGCCTTGACCTTGATTAGGCCACCAACTACTCATTTCAAGGCTAACAAAAACACCAACAACAGCAGACATTAAGCCCATTAAAACAAATAATAACAATCTGGTACGCGCAACAGGGACACCCATCATTTCTGCTGCTTTTGGGTTATCGCCAATAAAGTTAATATTATCACCAAAGACATGCCGTGAGAGAATCAGCCATAAGATGACTAAAATGACTATGCACCATATTGCTTGTGCAGGGATCACATCAGCAATTCGACCTACCATCATTGTATGGAACCAAGTATCACGCACTTGAGGTAAGCTTAATGCTAATCCATCTGCGATAACAGTGGTTAAGCCACCGATAAAAAATTGACTACCAATAGTGGCAATAATAGATGGGATATTAAAACAGACCACCAATAAGCCATTCAATACACCGCATAAAATTCCCGCTATCGCCGCAGCAGCAAAAGCTAATAGGGGAGATTGTGTTGCTTGAAATACAGCAGCAAAGACATAACCACCGAGCGCAATAACTGATGGAAAACTCATGTCGATTTCACGCGCTATTACCAATAATGTTAAGCAGAAAGCTAACATAGCGGTAAATGGTATCGTTGACATAAATGAAGTATAAATACGCATATGGGTAAACGTTTGTGGGCTGTATACCGTAAACAACAACCATAAACTAACCAACATTAAGCTCGTAATTATTGGTGCGCGATGACGTCCCAAAAATGTATTATTCATACGGCACCTCGACCAACAGCAGAGAGAAGCGCATGTTGTAATGATTGTTGATCCATATCTGCTTTATTATATTCGGCAACAATTGTGCCTCTATCCATGACTACAAACCGATCAGCAACACGGTAAGCATCATTTACATTATGAGTAATGAGTAAACAGGCACGATGTTGTGCTTTTAAGGTTTCGATAAAGTGTAATACTTTTTCAACTTCACCCAATGACAATGCTGTTGTAGGCTCATCGAGTATTACCAATTTTGCGTTAAACAACATCGCACGACCAATGGCTAACCCTTGACGTTCTCCACCTGACAGTTGTGATACATAACTATCTATATTTGCGCCAACGCCACGAAAATCGAGTTTTTTAAGTAAGTCTTGTGCTTGTTGTCGTTCTTGTTGTTGGTCTATAAATCCAAATCGCGTTCGAATATGACGACCTAAAAATAAGTTACGCCATACAGATTGTTGTTCACCTAATGATCCTGACTGATAAACGGTTTCAACGCCAAGTTTACGAGCAGTTTTTACATTATAGTCTTGTTTATTAATAACTTTATCTTGAATACTTATCTGTCCAGAATCAAATGATTCAATGCCTGCGATCAGTTTTATAAGGGTTGATTTACCCGCACCGTTGTCGCCAAGCAGTGCGATAACTTCTCCCTCGTTAATACTTAAATTGATATTACGCAGTGCATGAATTGCACCAAACCACTTATTAATATCGCTAAGTACTAATGCTTTAGAACACATTAACGAATACCTTTTGCCGCTAAGGGTGCAATAAAATCAATATTGCTGAGATCAACAAATCCAGCACCAGTATTAATATTTAAGCCTGAAAAACCATAACGCTTACTTAATACTGTTTGTACAACAGACAAATATCCCATCAAATAAGGTTGGCTATCAGCGACTAATTGAACGTAATCACTACGAATAGCATCAGCTGTTGCAGGAGACAAACTGAACCCAGCGACAAATATTTCTTTTGGTTTTACGCCTGCATTACGTAAGAAATTCGCCATTTGTGATGTTAATGAACCATGATCTACTAAGATTAATCGCGTACTCATATGGCTAGCAAGGTATGAGGTAATCGCCGAAGTTCCCAATGATGGATCTTTATCTGTTTCTGGTGAAATTTGAAGAAAATCAACCTTCAAGCCTGCTTGTTCCAAGGTTTTAATCATCCCTCGTGTTGACTTACTGCGTTCAGCGATATCTTTAATTCCCCATACTAACGCATGATCACCAGGTTTGAATTGACCGCGACGTAAAGCTTCAGCAGCTAATTTGATACCACGTTTTGCATTACTAACTCCCACATAACCAAACCCTTTATTTTGCATTGCACTCATACTGGCAGGTAGGGCGGTATCTATCGCGGTAACATTGATGCCCTTGGTTTCAGCTTCCATAATTAATGGTTGATAAGCACTATCACCAGGATGACCCATAATAATAATGCCTGACGGTTTAGCAGCTACCGCTTGTTTAAAGTTTTCAATCATCTTTTGTGGCTGCCAATCAGAATAAACAACACGTAAGTTAGCCCCAAGATCTTCAGCAGCTTGTTTGGCACCATTTTGCACAACAGTTGCATAAGGACCACCAACAGGACCACCTACATCAATCCAAATTGACATATTGGTACCAGAAGGTGTTGCACATACACTGGTGGTGACTAATGCTAGACTTGTTAATACTATCGTTGAGAATTTTTTAGAGAGACTTTTCATTTTGATACCAATCATTTGAATAATATAGAAATTAAACAAAGTATTTTATCGCTATTTGTTAAAAAAGCTAACTAATATAATTGATTTTTATCGCTATTATTGTAGTTGTTATTTTTTACCATATTACTCATTACTTCAATTTAAAAACAACAAATACTCATAAAAAGCAACAGCTTAACCGTATTAATTTGTTTTTTTTAACGATTAGTGATGTGTTAATGCTATTATCGTATAGATATGAAATTTTTATGAATCAAGAGGAGAGCCAACGGATGATTTGCAGGTAATAGCAAATCTCTATGCTTTATCTTATGCAATAAAAGATTTGCCTACCGCGATAGAAGAAAAATATGACACTTCACACATTGTCTATTAAAACACAAAAACACATTGCGTATGAATATTGTAAAGCTTATAGCACACCACAGAATACCCATCTCGAGGTTACAACAATGCTACGTGAGATCCTATCAGAGCATTAATCAATGCTCATTATGCTTTAATGTAATCAACACGATAACCACAAATACATAATATTATATTCTTTCCTTCGAGATAATCAGATTTACCGCACTTTGGACATACAAATTTCTTCATTAACTTAAACATAAACACACCATAATATTTAACATATGTTCAATGTATAGTATTCAATTCTTGAGTCAGAATAGTTTTTACAACATGCGATAAAAACCACAAAATTAAAAGAATCTATACTTTTTTTCATTACATAATTATTGATGACTCCAAAACTTATTAGTAATCAACATAATAGAAATTTATCGTGTTATAAAAAAAGCTCTTACTAATGAAAGCAAGAGCTTATAAATAAATTTAAACAATATTAGTAGGTAATTACTTATCGACTTCAAAGCCAAATGTTTTATTTTGGATGTACACCATGTCACAATCGGTTGTATATACTACGCTATGGATACGATGAGCTTTGATGTAACCCGTTTGACCTGCAGTTAAGATCATTGGTTCGCCATCGTTAATCAATTCACCATCAACACGAAGATGGAATTGAATCGCGATCTCACCAGTCACAATGATTGACATATCATCATGTGGATGATGATGTGGATCTTCTATCGTACCTGCTTGCCACCGTTCAAGTAACGCTGTTACACAGTTTTCATTACTTTCATCAGTATCTCGGAAGCTAAAGCCAGGAAATTCAGGATCTGCTGTAAAATCAGACCAAATATCTTTTGAAATAAATGTGCTCATAATAAAGATTACCAATAAGTATCAATATTATTATTATAAGCATTTATGAGTAATGTCAGCAGTATTAAATCAGTAAGCTCAATATGCAATTATAACGCACTACATATCGTAACTTGGTTGCTCTAACCAATCATCAGCTTCATCAAACATTTCTTCAAGTTGTAATTCGACTTGCTGTTTATCTTCTTTTAAGCCACCTAATACACTCAAGTCATTGGCTCCGCCTAAGCGCACTCGTACTAATGCATCAGGCCAAAAGATTGCCATACGTCGAGTAAACTCAGACTCAACCTGCTGAAAAGTATCTTCTGGCACATTATTTTTATTGACCATTAATTCAATACGCATATAAGTCCATCTATTATACTGGATAAAATAATACTGATTATATATACAGCAATATAAGATAGACAACTTAATCTATTCATGGTCTTGAGTGGTAATGCTTATTGAACGTGATGTATAGGACATATCACAATACTTTAAACATCAAAATTACCAAAAAACACAACAAGAGTCATAAATAAACTAATAAAACCAATAATTGACACTTAAAGGTGAAAAATAATCAGATAAAACTCGTATAGTAGCTATACCGAAAACAAATAAGAGCACATAACTATGTCAACATTTACAATGACCAGTAATAGTATTGCTGAAGCACAACATCACGACAAACGTTTTTCATTTAATAGCTTTGGCAATGATGGTGATAATATCTCACCACAACTCGCTTGGGAAAATGCACCACAAGGCACCAAGAGTTTTGCTGTTACATGTTTCGATCCTGATGCACCAACAGATTGTGGTTTCTGGCATTGGCAAGTTATCAATATTCCAGCATCCACGCATGAATTAGCTGAAGGCGCATCTACTAATCTTCCAGCCGGTTTAGAAATGCGTAATGACTATGGTTTCAATGGTTATGGCGGTGCATGTCCTCCTGAAGGTCATGGTGTTCACCGTTACATCTTTACAGTGTGGGCATTACCTTGTGAGAAAATGGAAGTACCTGACGATGCCTCATGTGCATTTGTTAGCTTTATGCTTCATGGTATTGCACTCGAAAAATCAACTATAACAGCGCATTATCAACGTTAATAATTTCAATGACTATTCAAAAGAAGAGTCTCATCAATAGTTATTATTATGAGACTTTCTTTTTTAATCGCTTAATATCTATAATTAAAATAACTGCATGAGTTGTTAGCTCCCGATACAATAGTGGAGTGTTAACTTGATAAGGAAGGTAATATGTCAGCAGTTGTTCAATGCATTCATTACACAGGTAAAAAATCACAGCCACTACGTAATGTACCCTTCATTTATCCATCTATTGTTTGGGTTCAAACAGGAGTGAAACAATTACAATGGCAAAATGATTGGATAAACATTGATCATAGTAACTGGTTGCTCACATCGGGACATTCACAACATACGTTTATCAATCAACCTTCGCAACAAACCTTCTCATCGATACAATTATGCTTTTTAACCCGACCAACGACTGAACTTATCAATCGTTCTCGCCAGCACGCAAATCAACATGAACAGCCTGATTATCTATTTGATAAAGCAGGTGAGTATCTGTTTATGAATGTCGTTAACATGCCACAATCGTTACCGCGTAACGTTCAGCAATGTATGGTCAATGGGTTATTTGAATACTTAGCGCATGTTGGAAAACTACATCAACTATTTAGTAACCAAGATTTATCGTGGCGTGACAAATTAGTGGCATTATTTCAGCAACAACCAGGGGATAATCACAGCATTGAATCGACTTGTCAGCATTTTGGTCTTAGTAAATCGACATTGATTCGTCGCTTACGTGAAGAATCTACCCAATTTAGGGACGTTTTAGCCGAGTTGAGAATGGGGTATGCGTTAACCTTATTGCAGCAACAATATTATACTCAACTGGATTTAGCACAACTTTGTGGATATCAGTCAGAAACACGTTTTGCACAACGATTTAAAAAACAATTTGGCCTATCGCTAAAAGAATATCAACATACGATAGTTTAGTGAAAAAATTAGAATATATTCTGTCCCAGTGTCGACTACTTTACCCATACAGAGCCTAGTTTAATTAAAGTAGTGACTTATTTTTATATATTGGATAGGGGGAATAATACAAGTAACTCTATTTATATAATAAAAACCAACAGTTAATTATATAAAGTATACGACAAAATATAAGTTTGTCGTATACTTTGAAATTAACCTAAACAAAGAGGGTAGCTATTTAAATAATAGCATTATATCTTCATTAATAAACGGTATTAATATATTTGGTTATAAAGATAGAAATTCTTTATCACACCAAGGAAGATCAGTAAATGATGGTCCTTGAACTGCTTCAGTAAACGTAATGCTATTATGAATAGCATTCCATTCCATAATTTCTACTTCACCTTCAGTATTAATAGTGACATCCCAACCAATAGATTGTACATATGGATAACGTCCATGTAGCTCTTCTACACTTTCACGTGCTTGGGTAAAATTCGGTAACATCACACCTTTAAATGCTTTATGTGTATTCGGGTGCTCGTTAATTTCACTCCACTCTGTGGTATAACCGGTATCAGATAACGCGCCTGTTTTTATATCAATGGCTACGCGAACATTGGTTGCAGAACGAACATACTCATCAGTGCCAACACCTAAACGTAAATAGGCAGCTTTTAAACAGGTTGTGCCATCTGGTTTTAATACTGTTGTTAAACGCATCGTTGCACCAGGCTTTGGAAATAATTCATTAAAAACATCATGTTGTTTAATGATTTTTTGGAAAATACCTGAGCCTTTCTTCATTACATCAGCGATAGAAAAATTTTCTTTGGTGTAAAAGAAAATGCCACGACCTTGATTTGATGAGTTAACTTTGAAAATAACACTCTCACGACCATCAAAAAGATAATCTACAATTTCATCTTTCGCTAAAACACGGTTTTCAAGTGGAATACTAAAAATACCACTTGAATAACAAACAAGATCAGGGAATAACTCAGAATTAAATAGTTTTGAGCTTATGTTTTTAATTTGTGCTGGCGTTGCACTGATACCATTACATTTAGGTAGAACAACTTTTCCATAATAGTTGTCAGGGATCCAACCTTCTTTAAATTCACCACGAATAATAGAATAAACATATAACCATGGTGCAAATTTTACATCACCTAATTTTTTAATAGCATATTGATCACATTGCTGTTTGATCGTATCTGACAATTTACCTTTAGTTTGTTCAATATTAGAAAGAATTTTCAATGCATTATTCTTATGCATTGTATGATAACGTGAGTTCTGAACAATACTAAGAATGTTTTTAATTTTTTTCATGGTATTAAATCTTTAGATTATGATGATATATTGGCAAATAATCACATAAATATTTTAATTATTCAATCATAGTTGTATATCTTCAATATTATTTGATGTTAATTTAACATTTAGCCATGAACAACATAGTTATTAATAATGACTAAGCAAGTTGTTATTACTTTAGTATATTAAATAGCGTTATAAATATAACCGTCACCCCATAAAGAATGCCTATAAAAATTCACCACCATAATAAAAATCACGCCAATGAAGAAACCGACAAGCAGTAAAGAATAGCTAATCATTGCATTTATTTGTGCATTTTTATCTATTCCCATTAACGAGAGCTACTTTTTAAAAGAGAGCTTACTATTAGCATAAACACATCAACAAGTGACTTAATTGGTGATTAAACAAGCAATACCGTATTTGTTTTATTACATAATTTGATCTTCTCTATAAAATAGGCATTAAATAGATCATTGATAATCAATCCGTGTTTTACCAAGAGGGATCGCCCATGAAAAAGTCAACGAAGTCTGCATTAGTCGTACTTATCGGAATAGTAATATGCAGTTTAGCGTTTACAATTATCAAAAGTGAGCAGACCACGAAGAACAACACTACCGTTAAGCACTCACAAAATGATACGGCGGTTGAGTTACCCGCAGCAGCGGCATTACCTAACAAGGCAAGCCCGAATTTAACACCTACTGCGCAAATAAAAGATACCCCGTATAAATGCAGTGATTTTGATCCTAAAACAGGTGGCTTAAAGGGTTGGACTGCAGATATGGGAGTAGGGCCGGCAATACCAGAACAATTATTACCAAAAGATTGTCCAGCTCTTAATCACTGATCGTCAATTTGTTAAATAAAAGCCCTCAAACCAGAGGGCTATTGATTTTCATTGCCGTTGCCAGCAAAAGCCTAAGGTTGAACTGAAATAGCAATATTTTTACTTTCCCAATTCCCTTTTTCCCACGAACGCCCGTAATTAAGTGTTAATTCCCCATCGCCATTAGCAACTGCTTCAAATATATATGATCGTAAGCCGCTACAACCTACCATGCCTTTTTTACATTGAGGGGGCGTTATTGTGTATCAATACCTACAGGATGTGATTGCAATACTGTTCGTAAAATAAGCACATCTTAATATTAAGTTGCGTTTTACAGTAAAAACTCAATAATGCAGGCTCAAAGATTAAAAACAAAAGAGTCAATATGTCAGGTACAAATCGTTCAAATATCCACGTTGGTTTAAACGTACAAATTGTATTAAAGCAAGATCAACGCAGCGGCAAACTTACATCAGGAACAGTAGAGAAACTTCTTACAAACTCACCAACACACCCACATGGCATCAAAGTTCGCCTAACAACGGGCGATGTAGGGCGCGTAAAAGTGATCGTTTCTGAATAAGTCACGATAAAAACCACAATTTCAAATAATTAAGCAAAGCTCATACCGCTTTGTCATATCAACGCGTCTGTCCATTGACAAATTAATCGTACTATCTAAAAGAGAACATCGTGAACAAAACTAACATTATTCTTCTTAGTGTCGCACTATTGCCGACGCTTGCATTTGCACAAACGCCACAAGGTAACACCACCAACCAATCATTCAGTAAAGCAAAAAAGATCATGCAACAGCAGATCTATACTAATCCTGTTGATATGAAAACGATTTACTGTGGTGCTGATTTCAATAAAAGTAAAGACGTTACCTTACCTTCAGGTTTCATAACTGATGTGTATAAAAAACGTGTTAAACGTTGGGAGGCAGAACACGTTGTCCCTGCGGAGAACTTTGGTCGTTCATTTACAGAATGGCGCGAAGGGGCAAAAGTGTGTGTTGATAGTAAAGGTAAATCCTTTAAAGGTCGTAAATGTGCTGAAAAAGCTAACCTAGAATATCGCTTGATGCAATCAGATCTCTATAACCTATTTCCTGCGGTAGGTGCGGTTAACGCTGCACGACAAAACTACAACTATGTCATGCTGCCAAAAACAGCCAGTAAAGATTACCGTTCATTTGGTAGCTGCGACATGATCATTGATAAAAAGGATCACGATGCACAACCGCCAGTACGCGCTCGTGGTGTTATCGCACGTACTTACATGTATTTCGAAGCGGTATATCCAAGCTACAAAATGAGCCGTCAGCAACGTCAATTAATGAGTGCGTGGGATAAACAATATCCTGTGACTAAATGGGAGTGTCAACGTGCCGCTAAGATTCAGAAAATTCAGGGTAACGTTGATCCTATCTTAGCCTCACGCTGTAAAAACATCGTCTAATATCAGTTAACATCACCATAAGCATAAGCATAAGCATAAAAATCCAGATCTAACGATGTGGATTTTTTTTACCATGATGAGTAGTCGCGTAAGCTTGTTCGCTATCAAACGTAACCTGCTTATTAATGTCTTTCATCACCACATTAATATCAGTCAGATGTTGTTTAATTAATTGCCGTAATTCTCCACCACAATCACCTTGCTGTAAGTTAGCAAGGTGTTCATCAGTGCTAAATACACAAATAACGTTAAGGCTATTTGGGAAATTGTCGTAATTGACACGGTGTGTCAGCCATTGAAACCCCTCAAATGAAACCAACGCCTGATTGCACACGGCTATTAATGCATCACGAATAGCATTATCGATCTTCTTATCTCTTTTCCGCATTTGAACTCCAAGCAGCAATCACTAACCACCAAGCAATAACCAATAATCAATAATTCTAACATTAAGCTGTAGAACGTGTTTTTTGTGTCTGAAGTCCTTCATACCGAGCAATAAAATAGATGACTACGATCACATATGCATATGCGGTGTGTATTATTATGCCAACAGTTGATTAATATCGTTGTACATAACGTCACAGTATATGACAACAAGTACACCAAGTGTCGTTAATCGTCATAACTTATGACGCGAGTATTGATTTGCTACGTCAACAACAGCACACGGCAATCGATATAGGCACTTTTGGACATAACAACATTTGTCAGTTAAGCCAAATAATGATTGGATAGGAGTGGGGCAAACAACCGCCCCAAATTGAATATGAAAAAAGAAATTGATTATCTTTCTCTCTCTGATTTTGACGATTTCGAGATAATACGTAAAAATCTCGCTAAGACGGACAAATTATGTGCTCATGCGTACTCTCATGTAAAAAATATGCACCTCGTTGGATGTAGTATTCTCAACCCTGAGAGTCCGTGTCTTTTAAATATCATTGATGATGGTTACGTTCCGCCAACAAAATTACAATTACAGCGTGTTATCTTCTATCTAAATAAGATGGGACTTACAAAAAACGACATCTCCAATCGCTTGGGTTTATCTTCCAATGGTAACCGAACGTTAAATTATTGGTTGGCAGAAAGTCGAGATCAACGCATCCCATATACGGCATGGCGTTTATTACTCTCACTTGCTGGTTTATCCATTGATTTAATAGTTTTGTCTGAAAAAGCAGAGAAAATCGTCGAAATGAAAGCTAAACAATTATCTGAGGCAGAAGAAGAATCATTTGATCTATAAGATAGGCTAAGATCTTCAACATCATTTATCCCCTGTAGCGGATAATCTGTAAATATCCGCTACAGGGGATATTTACAGT
>CAMQXY010000045.1 GCA_947039005.1 uncultured Photobacterium sp. | reverse complement strand
GCGAACGCTTTGTTCGCATCTGCCATACGGTGAACGTCTTCACGTTTCTTAACAGCAGAACCTTTGTTGTCAGCCGCATCAAGCATTTCGCCTGCAAGACGCTGAGCCATAGATTTTTCACCACGCTTACGCGCAGCTTCAACCAACCAACGCATAGCTAGTGCATTACGACGTACTGGACGTACTTCTACAGGCACCTGGTAAGTTGAACCACCCACACGGCGAGATTTAACTTCTACCGCTGGACGAATGTTTTCAAGAGCTTTTTCGAATACAGCTAGGTGTTCTTCACCAGAACGCTCAGCTATAGTGTCTAGAGCAGAATAAATGATTTTTTCTGCAGTAGATTTCTTTCCGTCAACCATAAGGATGTTAACGAATTTTGCCAGCAATTCTGATTTGAATTTAGGATCTGGAAGGATCTTACGCTGACCGATTACGCGACGACGTGGCATGGAGTATCTCCGTTGTCTTCTTCAGGTTATCCAAAACTTTTCAGTTTCTTCAAAATTAAATAATTTTAGTGTTTGGCCTTACTTAACGGAATCCATTAAGACTTAGGACGCTTAACACCATACTTAGAACGACCTTGTTTACGGTCATTAACGCCTGCACAGTCAAGTGCACCACGTACAGTGTGGTAACGAACACCCGGTAAGTCTTTAACACGACCACCGCGGATAAGAACAACTGAGTGCTCCTGAAGGTTGTGACCTTCACCGCCGATGTATGATGTTACTTCGAAACCGTTTGTTAGACGAACACGACAAACTTTACGTAATGCTGAGTTCGGTTTTTTAGGTGTAGTAGTGTAAACACGAGTACATACACCACGTTTCTGTGGGCACGCTTCTAGTGCAGGCACGTTGCTTTTTACAACTTGCTTAGCACGTGGCTTACGTACCAACTGGTTAATAGTTGCCATTAAATAGCTCCTGATTGTTACTTTCGTAAGGTGAAAAATCTGCCTCCCAACAACAGGAGGACGCGAAATTTTAGGCATCGCACCTAAAGGTGTCAAGATCTAACCAACGATCAATTAAGTGATCATTTCTTAAACAATCACTTTTTTGTCCATATATCGTTACTAATAATGGCTTATTATGTCCATTTCATGTGCTGGTCATGTCGTTCAGTTAACAAAACAAAACCTTTATAATCAACGATATCCAGATCTTTATCACATTTACCCTGCAAACCACGCGCAATAATGTCGGCTTCCAGTAAATAAATTTTTACGCCAATATTTTTTATTAAATCAAAGTAAATATTTTCACTCAAGGCGACAATTACAGCGTCTTCGAGCAATAAGATCTCATCATCAGGGCAAATAAACTGCAAACATTGCGCCAATGATTGGCTTTGAAATGGTGATCGGGTCACGGTATGTAACATCGGCACCTCAAAAAGTAAGAATTTGGCGGCAGCAATGTAATGCTGTTACCAACTCGGTATGGGGGCAGATAATTACATCGACTAATAAATCTTCGACGCTTAATCCACGTTCGACTAATGACTGCTGGCAGACATAAATATTTTCGATGTCATACAGGGGTAACATTTTAAATGTCGCAATATAATTACGACTCAAAATAGCTTCTGGCTGCTGATGCTTAACCAGTTGCAAGACCCCATCACCGATAAAAAACACGCTTAATGCTTCAGTATAAGCAGAAGCGGCTAATAGCGCATCAAGCCCTTCACGACCACTGCTGGTACCATGAGGAGGCTGGCGAAAAACAAACCCTAAGTTATTCACTCATTAACCTCAAAATTGAATAACACGATCGGCACTGAGCAAAACTTCGGCAAGACCACCAAGACCTGCTTGCTCAAAACCGGAAGCTAAATTATGGCTTGGCAATTGATTTTGCAGTGCTTCTTGTTCACCTACAATGCCACGCCGTAATGCAGCTGCAACACAGGTATGTAACTCAATCTGGTGGGTTTGGGCTAATTGCTGCCATGCAGTAACAAGATCAAATTCATCCGATGCTGGTGCGGTAAGTGCATTACCATTTAACACCCCGTCTTGGTAAAAGAAAATCCGTGTTAATGTATGCCCCAGCTCAATAAGTGCACATGAAAATTGGTAAGCTGAACGGGCGGCCTGAGTACCGTAAGCCGGACCATTAACCACAATGGCGTAAGTTAAACTCACTTGTCACCATCCTCAGTTTTTCGCTGGCGAATATAAAGATAGACAGTGTGCTTAGAAATATTTAACCGATCAGCTACCCGATTAATCGCATCTTTAATGTCAAAAATACCTTTATCAAACAGCTCCATCACTATCTGACGGTTTTTAGCATTGTTTGAAACATTCTTATCAGCATTAATTTCCTCAATGGTACGCTCAACGGTTTGATCTACCAATTCATCTACATCACTGGCAAAATTAACTTTTGATGCCGCTTGTTTGGCTTCATCCGTTGGCATAAACGATTGCAGAATTTGAGTAAAGGGCACATCAAGATTAACGTTAATACACAACAAACCAATCACTTTATTATCACCATTACGGATCGCAATAGTGATCGATTTCATTAAATCACCGCCTTTAGCGCGGGTGAAATAAGCATGAGAAAAATTACGTTCTGAGTTTTTAATATCACGTAATGAGCGTAACGCAAGATCAGTTATCGGTGATCCTACTTTACGACCTGTATTTTGGCCATTGGCTATTTTGATTGCCGAGGTATTTAAATCGGCTAAGGAATGCAGAACAATTTCGCAAAATGGCCCAATCAATGCGGCTAAGCCATCAACAACAGCTTCATATGCACGCAGAATATTATCATCGTGTTCAGAAAAAATTCGTCTGTCAACGATGTCACTATCAACAATTATCTCTGTTCCAAAGTTATCCACTGAAATCACGATATCACCTTCCATTTTGCTGCTTATCTACAATGCGATCGCCCTGATCTATCACCACAAGCATTCAATATAATTGATAAAAATTAAAATCTTCTCAGTAAGTTTATCAGATAATTGAACAAAAAAGACCCGACATATGCCGGGTCTGGATCAACAGTTACGCTTTTTTGTCATCAAAAAGTGATAACTTATTGCGCTTTTGTCTCTGTAGTTGTTGTTTTTGTTGCTTCAACGGCAGGTTGCTGAACTTGCTTACCACCTTTGATGCTCAATAATTCCACTTGGAAAACTAGAGTAGAGTTTGCAGGAATACTTGGATTTGCTTGTGCGCCATAAGCAAGTTGTGGCGGAATAACAAATTCAAATTTAGAACCAACAGGCATTAATTGTACGCCTTCAGTCCAACCTGGGATCACTTGGTTTAATGGGAAAGTTGCTGGTTGGTTACGTTCGTATGAACTATCAAAAACTGTACCGTCCGTCAGCATGCCTTTGTACTGTACTTCAACAGTATCGGTTGCTGCAGGTTTTGCACCAGTACCTTCTTTTTCAACTTTGTACATCAAGCCAGATTTAGTAGTAACAACACCGGCTTCTTTTGCAAATTTAGCGCGGAACTCTTCACCAACTTTAATATTCTTTTCAGCTTCTGTTTTTGCTTTTTGCTCAACAATCTTCGCAACACGTTGATCCAGTGATTGCAACGCTTGCTGAGTTTGCTCTTGTGTCATGCGGCTCTTACCTGCAAACACATCTTCAACACCTTCAAGTACATCTTGGCGATTAAGATTGAGACCTAACTCTTTTTGTTGATCAAGGTTAGCTGATAAGTATTGCGCCAGTGATGCACCAATTGCATACGCTGCTTTTTGATCTTCATTTTTGAATTCAACCTTAGCAGCGTCTGTTGTTGCAACGGCTGCTGAAGCCGTTGTTTGTTCAACTTTTGCAGGCTCAACAGGCTTGTTGGTGTCTGCTTTATTATCGTCCTGACAACCCACAGCAAGGAAAATTGTTGCTGCTAATACAGACATCTTTAAAATAGGCTTCATGTATTTCTCCATCAGTCATTGAGGCCATGCCTCACTTTTAAACTGTGTTTATTAGTATGAGTATGAAAACAAAATTATATCAATATACTACTACCAGTCTGATTAAGTAACTGTAAAAGCTTAGCGCTGCAGTTATTTAATCAGATTCATTTCTCTTATCTAGTTACCCTAAGCAAGCGGAACCAGAGCTTAATGTACAAGAAATTTTTGTCAGTTAGTCTATTTTTCTCTACCTTTATCTTAAGCGGTTGTTTTTTCTTTGATTCAGAAATTCAACGTTGGCATCTTGCTCAACAAGGTAGCACTAATTTAAGTCTTAGCCGCGATGGCCGTTTTGCACTTGTTAGCACAAACACACAAGGTATCGTGCTATGGGATTTACAGCAAAACAAAAAGTTAGCTGATTTTGGTTCTCAAGATCAATATCACAATAGTGTGATAACAAGTTATATATCCGATAACAATCGTTATGCCATAACCGCAACAACTCAAAATTTTGCCGTCTGGGATCTGGGATGGTCACAGGCCCATGGCTTATGGTCAATTGATGATGCTACCATTCAAGATGTTGCTATCGCTAATAACGGTACCGAAGTGTTATTGGCGTTAAACAATGGCAAAGCACTGTTTATTGATCTCACTGATGGTCGACGGCTGGAATTTTTAGCCCACCGCGACAAAGTTAACAGCGTAAGCCTTTCCGCTAATGGTCGTTATGCACTTTCTGGTGGTAATGATCATCATGCCTATTTATGGGATACCCGCAGCGGGCAGATTATTTATTCATTTAAGCATAGCAGTCGAGTCAGCCAAGTCGTACTCCAACGGGATGGAAAATTGGCTTTTTCTGGCGCAGGTAATAATGACAACATTATTTGGGATTTAACCACTGGAAAGAAAATCACTCAATTAGCCATAAAGTTGCGTCACCAACCCCTCTCAAGTGTACGTTTTTCAGATGATGGTCAATTTTTGGTAACGGGAACACCTTCACGCCGAGTCGAATTATGGCGCACAGATAATGGTAAAAATATTGGATATTGGCGTGCAGAAGTGCAGTCGGGGGTTCGACCAGCCACAGCAGTGGTGTATGATGTCGCTATTAGCCCTACAGGTAATGTCGTTGCTGGCTCATCAGCTGGTTACGCTCAAACCTGGTCAACCGACTGAAGATATCCCATGAATGAGATACAACAACTGCAAAGCCGTCTTGATGAACTTGAGATGAAACTCGCTTTCCAAGAACAAACCATTGATGAATTAAACGATGCGTTAACCAAGCAGCAATTTATGATTGATCGGATGGAAGTACAACTTAAGTTTATGGTCGGTAAAGTTAAAGGTATGCAAACCTCTAATATGGCAAGCGAATCAGAAGAAACACCGCCGCCGCATTATTGATCAAAGGTTCGATATTCAGCAGAACTAAAATATCAAAAACAAAAAAGGAAGCCGAGGCTTCCTTTTTTATGACCGCAATAAATGCGATTAGTGAGAACAGCCGCAGCCGCCCTTACCTTCACCACCGCAACAACCTTCGTCGTTGCCGTGATCATGGTCGCCGCCACAGCAATCATCATCACCGTGATCGCCACAACCGCCTTCACCACCACAACAACCGCCACCTTGGTGTAGGTGACCGTGTTCGATTTCTTCTTCAGTTGCAGCACGTACAGCAACAACTTCAACGTCAAAACCTAGTGTTTGACCTGCAAGCATGTGGTTACCATCAACAACAACTTCGTCGCCGTCAACTTCAGTTACTTCTACAGGGATTGGACCTTGATCAGTATCTGCTAGGAAACGCATACCAACAGTGATTTCATCAACACCTTGGAATACATTTGCAGGAACACGCTGAACCATTTCGTCCATGTGCTCACCGTAAGCTTCTTCAGGAGCAACAGTGATTTCAAACTTATCGCCTGCCACGTGGCCTTCAAGCGCTTTTTCCAGACCAGGAATAAGGTTGTTATGACCGTGTAGGTAATCAAGAGGAACTTCAACTGTTGATTGATCGACAACGATACCTTCTTCAGTTTTCACTTGGTAAGCTAGGCTTACTACTGTGTCTTTAGCGACTTTCATGTTAACTCCAAAATTTAAGCTTGGGGTGATAGTTTTTGTTCCCATATCATACAGGATAATACCATTGAGATGCCATTATCACATTAGTCTGGTTTAAAAATCCCTATCACTTGTTGTTTGGTTGTCGAAGAAAGCTGTTCGCTCTCTGTCACTGATTGCGGTAAACGTGTATCAAGATGCTGGCATTCGACACATTCGATATGCTCAACATCATTTTGCTGCCACCAGCGTAACGTATCTAGTGCTTGGCAGTTAGGACAGATTGCCCCTGCAATAAATCGTTTTTTGATCATCCTTAATCGCTCCTTGATTAATCCCAACCTTGATGGCGTTGTTGCTCACCACGCATTTCACGATCAAAAATATCTTCCAGCTCTTTACGGGCTTCTTTTTGTCGTGAGGCTAAGTTAACCTCTTCACTATGTTGGGGTAGCAGATCTCGCAATGCTTGGCTGTCTATTTTACGAAAATGCGCCTGAGCACGATTCGCTTTATAGGGATGCATGCCTAAAGATATGAGGGCTTGGCGACCTAAATCAAGGGCACCTTCAAATGTTTCACGTGAAAAGCATTCTACCCCATGACTCAATAATTGATGTGCTTCAACCCGACTACGCGCACGTGCCATTAATTTCAACTGCGGAAAATGTTGTTGGCAAATCGTCACCACCTCCATCACCTCACTCGGATCATCAGTACAGATAATTAAGGCTTCGGCATTATCGGCTCCAGCTGAACGCAATAAGTCCAATTGGGTCGCATCGCCATAATAGACTTTATAACCAAACTTTCGTAAAAACTGAATTTGACTAGGATCGCGTTCTAATACTGTCACGCGAATTTTATTGGCAAACAATAACCGCCCAACGACCTGCCCAAAACGACCAAAGCCAGTAATGATCACTCGCGGCTGACGATCAATCACATCCGAAAGAGGTTGTTGTTCATCTTCAGCTTGAAAACTACGGATATACCAATATTTTTGTAATTGTAAAATTAACGGAGTAGTCATCATCGACAAACTCACCACCACTAATAATAGCGGTGCGAGTTCCCCCGCTAATAATCCCCCCGCCTTGGCCGCAGTAAACAATACAAACGCAAACTCACCACCTTGGCTTAAAATTGCCGCCATCTGGCTACGTGATTTTGCGCCCACACCAAATAAGCGAGCTAACAGATACAACACCCCAGCTTTAATCGCCACCAACACAATCACAACCATTAAAATTTGGAGAGGGTATTGCCATAACAATCCCAGATTGACCGCCATCCCCACCGAGATAAAAAACAATCCCAGTAATAAGCCTTTAAACGGTTCAATTGCGATTTCAAGCTCATGTCGATATTCACTTTCTGCCAATAATACCCCAGCGAGAAAAGCACCTAATGCCATTGATAAACCAATCATCTGCATGATCAAGGCAATACCAACCACCAGCAATAATGCCGCGACATTAAACAATTCACGGACACCACTCATCACCACATAACGAAACAGCGGCCGTAATAAAAAATGTCCCGCAGCTAAGAGCGTCACAATACCGCCCAACATCCATACACCATCAAGCCAGCTACCGCCGGAATTACCGGCTAATAATGGCAACAGTGCTAACATCGGGATCACGGCAATATCTTGAAACAGCAACACCGCAAAGCTCGATTGACCGGTTTCACTGCCACTTAATTGCTGCTCGTCTATTACCCGTAATGCAATCGCGGTTGACGATAACGCCAATCCCATGCCGATAACAATTGCATCCCGCCAACCAAGCGCGGGAAAAAATCGGCTACAGCCAACAGCAATAATCGCGATAACAACGCTAGTGATCACCACTTGGCTACCACCTAACCCTAAAATCGGTTTTCGCATTTGCCACAATTTTTTCGGGTTTAGTTCCAAACCTATAAGGAACAGCAACAACACCACGCCAAATTCAGAAAAGTGTAAAATGGCATCCACATCAGATATCAGCCCTAATCCCCATGGACCGATACCTATCCCTGCAATTAAATACCCTAGCACCGACCCTAATCCCAATCGCTGTGCTAACGGTACTGCAATGATGGCTGCGCCTAAAAACACCACCATCACCAGTAAAAAGTCATTATTCATACTTATCTCCTGCGACTAAGGGTAATAGCGGTTCACATTGATGCGGAGAAACTAACCACTCATGGTATTTTTTTGCATGCTGTTGCCGTTCGACAGCAGGAATACGTCGCGCCCAATGCAACACTAATGGCGGCAACCATTGCATACGACAAAGATCGGCGCACAATTCAAACGGTTTTAAAATGTCATCAATACTGCAACGGTTATAACCATCGACACTATAAGCCTCAGCCGCACCGCCGGTGGTGATCACTGAACGCCAATACTTACCTTCAGTTGCCTTCCCCTCCCCATGTGCAAAGCCTTTACTTAATACCCGATCAAGCCACTCTTTGAGTAATGCCGGACAAGAATACATATACAATGGGTGCTGAAAGATAATCACATCATGTGCAACCACTAATGCCCGTTCTGCGACTTCATCAATAAAAAAATCAGGATAAGTGGCATACAGATCGTGGATGGTGACATGAGATAAATGTTTTATTTCGTTTAATAATGCCAGATTAGCCACAGACTCTTGAGGATCAGGATGCGCAAAGATAATTAATATTTTCAAATCGGTCATACAATCCTTTGCACGTCATCTAATGAACCTAATAACGCAATGACAAACTATTGCGCCACTCAATTGTTAACTATCATACCTAATTGTTACTTAATGTGATCGTTTAGTTGGTATTTCTATTTTAATCAGACTGATATCGCGGCAGTGCTAGCGTAAGGTTAACTGGGTGTCAGGTTAGCCACTGGTTCAAGTTTGGGTTAGACTCCTGAACATAATTCCAGTTTAATTTTGTGGAGCGGGCACGTCCCCGGCGCTATCGATGATTATCTTTTCAGATATCCAACTTCTACGTGGTGGTAAAGTTCTGCTTGAAAATGCCACTGCCACCATTAACCCAGGGGACAAAGTCGGTCTAGTGGGTAAAAATGGATGTGGTAAATCCACCCTGTTTGCCTTACTCAAAAATGAACTCAGCTTAGATGGCGGTAATTGTCAGTTTCCAAGTAATTGGGAATTAGCCTGGGTTGCCCAAGAAACACCAGCACTAGAACGTGCAGCTATTGAATATGTGATTGATGGCGATCGCGAGTACCGCGAACTTGAACGTCAATTAATTGCAGCAGAACTGGCTGATAACGGCAATAAAGTTGCTGAACTGCATGGCAAGATAGACACCATTGGTGGCTATAGCATTAATGCTCGTGCAGCGGAATTACTCAATGGTTTAGGCTTTTCACAACATCAAATGCAGTGGAACTTAACTCAGTTCTCTGGTGGTTGGCGGATGCGTTTAAACCTTGCCCAAGCACTGCTATGTCGTTCTGATCTGTTATTACTCGATGAGCCAACCAACCACTTAGATCTTGATGCAGTTATGTGGCTTGAAAAATGGCTACAAAGCTATCGTGGCACTCTCGTACTGATTTCTCATGACCGTGATTTCTTAGATCCAGTCATCAATCGCATTATTCACGTTGAAAACCAAACCATGAACAGTTACACCGGTAACTACTCATCATTTGAAGTTCAACGCGCCGAGAAATTAGTCCTTCAACAAGCAATGTTTCAAAAGCAGCAGAAACAAGTGACGCACATGCAGTCATATATCGAGCGCTTCCGTTACAAAGCCAGTAAAGCACGCCAAGCTCAAAGTCGTATTAAAGCATTAGAACGAATGGAAAAAGTGCTGCCAGCACAGCTGGATAATCCCTTTACGTTTGAATTCCGTGAGCCAAGTGCGCTACCTAATCCTATTTTAATGATGGATCATGTTGCCGCTGGTTATGATGATTTACTGATTTTAGAAAAGATCCGCTTAAACCTCGTTCCAGGCAGTCGTATTGGTTTGTTAGGTCGTAATGGTGCAGGTAAATCAACCTTGATTAAAATGCTTGCTGGCGACCTACCTGCCAAAGCGGGTGAAATGGCGTTCTCACAAGGGGTTAAAATTGGTTACTTTGCTCAACACCAATTAGAAACGTTATACCTTGATGACACCCCAATTCAACACATGGCACGCATTGCACCTAATTCGACCGAGCAACAGTTACGTGATTACCTAGGTAGCTTTGGCTTTCTTGGCGATAAAGCGTTAGAGAAAGTCGGTCCGTTTTCTGGCGGTGAAAAAGCACGGTTAGTGTTAGCGTTAATTGTTTGGCAACGCCCTAACCTATTGTTACTCGATGAGCCAACTAACCACCTTGATTTGGATATGCGTCAAGCGCTGACCTTTGCATTACAATCTTATGAAGGTGCAATGGTTATTGTTAGTCACGACCGTTACTTACTTCGTGCGACCACCGATGATTTATATTTGGTCCATGATCGCCAAGTGGTGCCTTTTGATGGTGACTTAGATGATTACCACAAGTGGCTAACTGAGCAACAGCGTAATGAGCGCCGTGAACAACAAGCAGCAAAACCAGACACTAATAAAGATAACAGTGCAGCTTCACGTAAAGAACAAAAGCGGTTAGATGCTGAGTTCCGTAAGTTAACCGCACCGATTCGTAAAGAGATCACTAAGCTTGAAAAACAAATGGATAAGCTTAATGACATTATTACCGCTGCAGAAACTGCATTAAGTGATAGCAGCATTTACGAACCAGAAAATAAAACGCAGATGAATGAACAACTCAAACTTCAAGGTAACGCTAAATCCGATCTTGAAGACATTGAAGTGGCGTGGATGGAACTGCAAGAACAGTTAGAAGAAATGGAAAGCCAGCTTAACGCTGAGTGATCATTTAACGCCGTAGTGATATTTTTTATGACTACGGCGTTATTGTTTCTACGTATTGCTTCGACGTTTTTATTTGAATCAAGGACATCATATGCAGCCATTCACTGCCGCGAACGGATTAGGTAACCCCCACCTGCAAACCTTATTACCACGATTTATTCGCCGCCAACCTCTCTTTACCCCCATCACTCAACGTCTTGAAATGCCCGATGGCGATTTTATCGATCTTGCATGGACAGAGCAGCCCGACCTAACTAACCACCAACCATTGATGATTTTATTACATGGCTTAGAAGGCAGCTTTAACAGCCCGTATGCTAATGGCTTATTAATGGCGGCCAAACAGCAAGGCTGGCTTGGGGTGATGATGCATTTTCGAGGCTGCAGCGGTGAATTAAATCGCCATCCGCACAGCTATCATTCTGGTGAAACCAATGATGTGCGCTTTTTTATTCAGTGGCTACGCCAACAATTTCCACAGCGACCATTTATGGCGGTTGGTGTCTCTCTGGGTGGTAATGTTTTAATTAATTACTTAGCTAACTACTCTGATAATAGCGAACTCATTGCCGCTCAAGCTATTTCACCGCCACTTAATTTAGCCTCATGCTCTGATCGTATTCAGCAAGGGTTCTCACGCGTTTATCAGCATTATTTACTGACATCACTCAAACGCACCATTGCTCAAAAAATTGACCGTCAGCCACACACTATGCCAATTAACCACCAGCAATTGGCGTCAATTAGCAGTGTCTGGCAATTTGACCAAGCGGTAACCGCACCACTGCATGGTTTTAAGGATGCAGATGATTACTACCACCACTGTAGTGGCTTACTGCAACTAACAAAGATCACGCAACCCTTGCGGATCATTCATGCTCAAGATGATCCCTTTATGTGTCGTGATGTTATTCCTCAGCAGCCCCTACCCACCAACATTCGTTATGATTTATCTGCGACAGGGGGGCATGTTGGTTTTATTAATGGCAGTTTACTCAAACCACAATTTTGGTTAGAACACACAGTACCAATGTGGTTTCAGCAGCAATTACAACGGTAGCCATTAATAGCATTGTCTAATGACGACATTTCTTTTCGATCAAGTTTAAGAATATACTGCGGTTATTGTTTTATTAATCATTTAAGAAGTTGTAATGATTATTCCTTGGCAAGACATCGCACCAGAAACACTGACCAACCTTATTGAACAATTTATTTTGCGTGAAGGCACCGATTATGGCGAAGTAGAAATCAGCCTTAGTGATAAGGTCGCTTATGTTCGTCGTCAACTGCAAGCCAGTGATGCGGTGATTGTTTTCTCTGAATTACATGAATCAGTCGATATTAAACTGCGTAATCAGTTATAAAAAACCAGCGTCAATATTTATCGCCGCCAAAATCCGCCTTCGCTAGCATTTTCATCACTAAAAACCGACATTTACGCAAACTTGTAGTAACATTTATCACTATCCATTTTTTGTTATTAAACATGTGATAATCACAACAACAAGGTGAGTTATGTCGGTAAAACACCCTATTATTGCAGTAACAGGTTCATCTGGTGCGGGTACTACCACCACCTCTGAAGCCTTTCGCAAGATGTTTAACATGATGGATATCAATGCTGCATGGCTAGAGGGTGATAGCTTTCACCGCTTTACCCGCCCAGAAATGGATTGTGAAATCCGCAAAGCCAAAGAACAAGGTCGTCATATCAGTTATTTTGGGACTGAAGCCAATGATTTTGATCAATTGGCCCATTTCTTCCACCAATATTCACAAGATGGCAGCGGTAAGTTTCGCCGTTATCTACATACCTTTGATGAGGCCGTGCCTTATAATCAAATGCCAGGTACTTTTACCCCTTGGCAACAGTTAGCTGAAAATACCGATGTATTGTTTTATGAAGGATTACATGGCGGAGTGGTTGATGGTGAAACCAATGCGGCTCAACATGTTGATTTACTTATCGGCATGGTACCGATTGTTAACTTAGAATGGATCCAAAAAATTATCCGCGATACTCGCGATCGTGGTCATTCTCGCGAAGCGGTGATGGAGTCAATTGTACGTTCAATGGATGATTATCTTAACTACATCACCCCACAGTTTTCTCGGACCCATATTAACTTTCAACGCGTCCCTACCGTTGATACCTCAAACCCTGTTAGCGCCAAAGGTATTCCAAGTTTAGATGAAAGCTTTGTCGTGATCCGCTTTCGAGGTTTAAAGAATGTTGACTTCCCGCATCTACTGGCAATGATTCAAGGTTCATTTATGTCACGCCACAACACCCTTGTAGTTCCTGGCGGAAAAATGAGTTTTGCAATGGAGTTAATTATGCGGCCGCTACTCGAACAATTGATCGAAAATGGCAAAATAGCTTAATACTTACTGCTTACTGCTTACTGCTTACTAGATAAATTTGCGGTTACTGGGGTAATTAACGGTCGCTAATATCAGCAACCGTTAGTGATAATTAGATTATGCCGCCACAATTTCATAGCTGTGACTAAGCTCAACCCCTTTACCCAGCATTAAACATACTGAGCAGTATTTTTCGAGAGAATCAACCACCACCTTACTCACCAACTCATCATCTAAAGCATGGCCTGTAACGACAAAGTGTAAATTTGCACTGGTGAAGATTCGTGGTGCCTGTTCACGACGTTCAGCAGAGATATTGACCTCACAGGCAGTGATCTGCTGCTGCAAATCTTGTAATCCACTAACCACATCAACCGAACTACACCCCCCCGCAGCCATTAATACTAATTCCATTGGGCTCGGCGCTTTTTCACCACCATTACCATCTAATACCACACTATGCCCTGATGATGATTGACCAATAAAAGTCATATTTTCGACCCATTTTACGCGTGATTGCATGTTTATCTCCTTGAGCTATATTATTCAGACATTAGCTCTATTTTTGTTGATAATCTCATCAATGTAAACGTTATTTATTCTGCTCGATGTTAGTTTCGTTGCATATTTGAACGCGCGAAATTGCCTCACAAAACCTCTGTAACACTCTGCTTTTGGTAACTAAGTCACAACGATGTGATCACGTGCACACTTATCTCTCATAAATGAGCAAGTCAGCGAGATCAATATCAAGAAAAAACTACAAAAAAAGGATACACTCTTAACAAGTTCAAGTTAGCTTGCAGCCCAACAGCTGAGTGAATAACCCTGCCAACAAACAGTTTTGTTGCGTTATCGTCACAAAACATATTGTTGAGCAACATATGCAGAGGAAGTTAGTAATATGGTTCCAGGTAAACCGCAAACAGATCCAACTTTAGAGTGGTTTCTTTCCCATTGTCACATTCACAAATATCCATCAAAGAGCACGTTAATTCACGCAGGTGAAAAAGCAGAAACTTTGTATTACATCGTGAAGGGTTCTGTTGCTGTATTAATCAAGGATGAAGAAGGTAAGGAGATGATCCTTTCTTACCTAAACCAGGGTGACTTTATTGGTGAACTCGGCTTGTTCGAAGAAGACCAAGAACGTACAGCTTGGGTTCGAGCAAAAAGCCCTTGTGAAGTTGCAGAAATTTCATTTAAGAAATTCCGTCAGTTAATTCAAGTTAACCCAGATATTCTAATGCGTTTATCTGCTCAAATGGCATGTCGCTTACAAGTGACAAGTCAAAAAGTAGGTGATCTTGCATTCCTTGACGTAACCGGTCGTATTGCACAGACGTTACTTAATCTTGCAAAACAACCCGATGCAATGACACACCCTGATGGCATGCAAATTAAGATCACTCGTCAAGAAATTGGCCAGATCGTAGGTTGTTCTCGCGAAACAGTGGGTCGTATTTTGAAAATGCTGGAAGAGCAAAATCTTATTTCTGCTCACGGCAAAACTATTGTGGTTTACGGCACTCGCTAATTATTTAGCCGCCCGTCAATCACCGATGAAACCGCAGCTTATGCCTGCGGTTTTTTTTGATCTGACTACTCACCAACCATCGCCGCAAACCAATCACTAACAACTGTAATATTACGATTAAATTTTAATTTGTAATCGCCTCTATTTATGCTACATTTTGCGTATAAATGGATTTTCTAATCAATAATGGTCAATATGGATATTGAACGCTTTTCAGCTAACTGTTACACCACCATACCTGGGGTGTTAACTAGCCAACCGACAACCATTGAAATGACAGGGTTTAGTGATAGTCGTTGCTACCTTGAACAACAAACCGGATTACGTCGCAGCCCAGCAGATGAATCGGGAGTTTGGGCTTCACCGCTAGACAACTAATTACTCCACCAGCACTTTAAACCTAAGTGCTGTTTTAGTTTCTTCTTTCGTTATCAAACACTCATTCTCGCCGCTATACACTAACCATTAGTACTTTCAAATATTTTATCCGCCGATGCCGTAACAAACCCAGTATATAATTCGCCATTTGGCTGTGGATAGCGTTTAGCAAACTCATAAAATCCACCCGGAATATTATGGACACCATCGCGAAAACTCACCCCAACCTCATCCGCCATGGTTGCTGATTGCTCCAACATCACCGCCGGATCACCTTTTATTTCACCACCGACTTGATTGATCGCAAATTGGTTATGACGCAATAAATGATTAACCTCTTCAAGCCGAGTAAATTGCTCAAGCTGATTAATACTGACCGTAAAATGATTAGCGCCAAAACCATGGGCTGCAACCCATGCCGCATACTCACTTTCAGCGACTAAAAATTGATAGGTTGCAAAATCAAGTTGCCATGGACGACCGCGATACACAAAATCTGGCTGTCGAAAATAGTTATCATCAACTTGCTCAAGCAAATCCCGCACTGTTAACTGTAATTCAGCCGAACAACCACCGAGTTGTAGCTCACTAATAAAGACTTTAGGTAATTTAAGATTCGGGTGAGAAAAATATTCGGCGTAAAGTTTTTTAGCACTAAAATGATATTTCGCTTGAGGCTGGTATCCTAGAGCAATAAATGGTGCAGCTACCACCGCAAGCCCACACTTTGGCAGCCCAAAAGTCCGTAGTGCAATATGATCATTAAATAAAGGCTCATCTTCAGTTAATAATCGCTGCACCTGTATCGCAGATGGACATAAACGATGGGTATAGTCTTGCCACAAGCCATCAAAAAGTTGCGTAATAGATTCCATAACCTTGCCTGCTTATTTAAAGCACAATCACTTTTTAAATCTTAGTTCAAGCTTACCCCTGGCGCTAATTGCGACGGTAATTGTACTTGTTCAGCTTCAATCGATGCCATTGGATAGGCACAATAATCAGCCGCATAATATGCACTCGGACGAAGATTACCAGACGCACCAGGGCCACCAAACGGCGCATCACCACTAGCTCCCGTTAAGGGCCGATTGCGATTTACTATCCCTGCATGAATATGGTCAATAAAATACTGCCATTGCTGGTCATCAGTTGAGATTAACCCTGCCGCCAGCCCATAACGGGTCTGATTAGCACTCTCGACAGCTTGAGTAAAATGATCATAACGACTGACCTGTAATAATGGCCCAAAATATTCTTCATCGGCGAGGTCTGTAATGACACTGACATTGATAATCGCAGGCGTAACAATGGCGCCTTGGCCTCTTGTCGCCATTAACAACGCAACCCCACCAGCCTCCAATAACTGCTGTTGATGTAACATGATTTGATCCGCTGCTACATTCGATATCAATGCCCCCATAAAAGGTGCTGGGGTTGCTAACGGATCACCAACCAGCAAGTGCGAAGCGACTGCCACTAAACGCGCTAACAGGAGATCCCCTGCTTCCCCAGTGGCAATATATAATCGTCGTGCGCACGTACAACGCTGTCCCGCACTTAAAAACGCCGATTGAATAATGGTATAGACCGCCGCATCAATAGCGCCATACGCTTGCCCAACAACCAACGGATTATTACCGCCCATTTCTAAGGCGAGCATTTTTTGAGGTTGTCCCGCAAATTGCTGATGTAATAAATGCCCTGTTTGCGCACTACCGGTAAATAAGACCCCATCAACCCCAGTCGCCATGGCTAAAGCCGCCCCCGTTATTCGTCCCCCTTGAAGTAAATTAATTACCCCATCCGCAATACCCGCTTGTTGCCACAACTCACACATTCTTTGTGCCGTTTTTGGGGTCAGCTCTGAGGGTTTAAATACAATCGTATTCCCCGCCAACAACGCTGGAATAATATGACCATTAGGTAAATGCGCAGGAAAATTATATGGTCCAAACACCGCCATAACACCCAATGGACGATGGCGAACAATCATGGTGGTATCTGCCTGCTGACGCTGTCGAGTCCCCGTACGCTCATGATAAGCATTAAGTGATAATGCAACTTTGCCAATCATCGCCGCGACCTCGGTAGTACTTTCCCATAACGGTTTACCCGTTTCAGTCGCAATAATATGCGCCAGTTGTGATTGATGTTGTTGCACCAATTGTGCAAACCGTTCAATCACAGCTAACCGCTCAGTTAGTGTGGTATTACGCCAGTCTAAAAACGCACGACTGGCCGCAGTAACCGCAGCTTCAACTTGTGCGGTGGTTGCAGCATTACCCAGCCAAACCACATCACCATCATAAGGATTGAGTGATTGAAAGGGTTCTCCGTCACCAGCTACCCAATGATTATTAATCCATAAGCTCATCCGTCTCTCCTTTTATGACTGAGCAACCAACCGTACTTCATCACCGATATTGACATTAAGCGCAGCGGCAACATCAGCGGTCATCATTGCTTGCCCTAGAGCATTAATCGCCACTGGCGCGGCAACGGCACGAAACCCCGCTAACTCACAATTGGAGACTAAATAACAGTGCTGACTGGAATGTTCGCCAATATCAACCCGACACAACTGCGAGTGACGCACGGTTTCAATATTACGCACATCACACTCAACGCTTGGACCTGCATCAAAAATATCGACATAACCACGACAGCTAAACCCTTCTTGCTCTAATAGTTGTAATGCCGGACGAGTATCGACATGGACTTGGCCGATCACCGCTTGCGCCTCTTTACTGAGTAAATTGACATAAATCGGTAATTTAGGCATTAAATCGGCAATAAAACCCTTCACACCAATACCAGTAAGATAATCGGCATAAGTAAAATCAATCGAAAAGAAATGTTCTTTCAGCCATTGCCAAAAAGGCGAATTCCCCTGCTCATCAGACACACCGCGCATTTCGGCAAAGGCAATCTCAGCAAAACGCTGCCGATGCTGCGCCATTAATAAGAATCGCGATTTAGACAGCAAGCGTCCGTTGATACCTTGACGCCATTCAGGCAATAAGAACAAGCTACACAGTTCTGTTTCTCCCGTATATTGGCTACCAAAGGTCAGGACTTTTACGGTGTTATGTACCCCTAATCGTCGCGATGCATGGGTAACCGTGCTTAAGTGATAATTATAAAACGGGGCATCAAGACCGACAGCAGCCTCAATCGCCGTTGTACCGACCACTTGCCCACTGTCACTATCGACAGCAACCAGCAGATAGCTCTCGAGTCCAGGTGTCGTGACGGTAGCATTAAAGCTAGCTTGAGAATGGGTGATGCGATTACGAAGAATAGTTTCGTTAATCGGAAGAGAGGTAAACCCATGACCTGATGCTTCAGCACATAGCATCAGTGCAGGATAATCAGCGTGAGTAATAGGACGAATAATGAGCATGACATTTCCTCCTGATGCAGGCAATGACGGCTGCCATTGCCTAGGTATAAACCAACATAGGGCTGCTTTTGATCATAACGAGCACCCCATCACCACTACGCTGTGGCGTGATATAAGGTCGCGATTGCGGTTTCTAAGCGTTGCATACCTTCATCAATATCAGCTTTATCAATCACTAGCGAGGGAGTAAAGCGCACCACATCAACGCCAGCCACTAACACCATCAAGCCTTCATTGCCTGCTGCAACCAAAATATCTCGCGCTCGCCCTTGCCATTCAGGGCGCAATACTGCGCCGAGTAACAAGCCTTTACCGCGAATTTCACTGAATATTGGATAACGGCTGTTAATCTGCATCAGTGCGTCACGGAACCACTGCTCGCGTTGCTTAACACCGGCTAATACTGCGGGTTGACTGATTTCATTAATAACCGCTTCTGCTACAGCACATGCGAGAGGATTACCGCCATAGGTCGAACCATGGGTACCGACTTTTAAATGGGATGCAAGTGTTGTGGTAGTTAGCATTGCCGCCACAGGAAAACCACCGCCTAACGATTTAGCCGTGGTGAGAATATCAGGTGTCACGCCTAAACCTTGATATGCAAACAATTCCCCCGTACGTCCATTACCGGTTTGGACTTCATCAAAAATAAGCAGCGCATGGTGTTGATCACACAGATCTCGAACTTGCTGCATAAACTCAATATTTGGGCTAATAACCCCCCCTTCACCTTGCAGCGGCTCCATCATTACCGCACAGGTTTTATCAGAGATTAATTCTGTTATTGCGGCGATATCATTATAGGGAATATGGGTAACCGCTTGTGGTTTAGGACCAAAGCCATCGGAATAACTGCTTTGACCACCAACAGTCACTGTAAAAAAGGTGCGACCATGAAAGCCATGATCAAAAGCGATAATTTGATCTTTATCAGCACTAAAATTATCAACCGCATAACGACGGGCTAATTTTAATGCGGCTTCATTGGCTTCTGCGCCAGAGTTGGCAAAAAAGACTTTATCGGCAAAGGTTAATTGCGTCAGTTTGTGCGCCAAACGTAATGCAGGCTCATTGGTCATCACATTACTCAGATGCCATAATTGCTGCGCTTGCTCAGTCAATGCTGCCACCATTACCGGATGACAATGCCCTAAACAACTGACCGCAATGCCTCCCGCAAAATCAATATACTCACGTTGCTGTTGATCCCACAGCCGCGAACCTTGGCCTCGAACAGGAATAATATCCATTGGCGCATAGCAAGGTACCATCACTTCATCAAACAACGATCGTTGTAGTTTATCTCCAGTTGCCATCACACTATCCTTCTGTGCTTTATGCCTTATTATTAGTATTTACACTTTATTAACCTTTGCCAACAATGACAGCTATTTTTATTCAATCCAAGGTGTTAACTAATAAATACACTAAAATAGTTATGCACTTTTTGCGAGCTATTATTTACATCCACTACGAGTTAACACGCTTTCCTTGGCGTAAACACCATAATAAAACGCATAAAGTTGCATTGAAGATAATTGCACCAAGGACTGACAATGAGAAATGTTGATAATAAGACGTTTGATAACAAGAGGAGTAACGTACTTACTACCGCAGCGATAAGTACGTCAACAACAGCAGTAACAGTAGTATTAGCGTTGGAGAAAGTTAGCCAGTAACGCATGACCTTGTTCGGTCAGAATACTTTCAGGGTGAAATTGCACCCCTTCTAAATCTAAGCTTTTATGGCGAATACCCATGATTTCATCGAATTCACCGTTTAATTCAGTCCATGCGGTGATCTCAAAACAATCAGGTAAGGTCGCGGCTTTAACCACTAATGAATGATAACGGGTAACGGTTAACGGATTATTCAGCCCTTTAAATACCCCGTGATCAGTATGGTAAATCGGTGACGTTTTACCGTGCATCACTTGTCGTGCTCGCACCACATCGCCACCAAATACTTGCGCTAACGATTGATGTCCAAGACAAACCCCAAGAATCGGTAATTTACCCGCAAAATATTCAATCGCTTGCAATGAAATACCCGCTTCATTGGGTGTACAAGGACCGGGAGAGATCACCAAATGGGTCGGTGCTAACGCTTCAATGGCTGCGATATCAATCTCATCATTGCGGGCAACAACGACTTCAGCCCCTAATTCACAAAAATATTGATAGAGGTTGTAAGTAAATGAATCGTAGTTATCAATAATTAACAGCATATTACAACTAAGCTCTTATTTTTAACTGTCGATGACAGCGACTAACTAGCAACAAAAAAGCAGAGCCTAAGCCCTGCTTTTTTTATGATGATAATTGCCAACGCTTATGGGCGCGCAACAAAACCCACTGCATGGTAGGCTTTTTTCAATACTTCAGCAGCGCGAGCTGATGCTTTATCGGCACCGGCTTTCATCACGCTATCAAGATAAGCGCGATCATGACGAATACGTTGGTATTCAGCCTGCACAGGTTCTAGCATTGCAACCAAGGCTTCACCGACATCTTTCTTAAATGGACCATACATCTCAACGCCAGCATACTGGGCTTCAATCTCAGCAAATGTTTTGCCTGTTGCGCCAGAATACAGACCCATTAAGTTAGAAATACCTGCTTTTTGTTCAATATCGAAGGCGATACGTGGCGGCATTTCTGCGTCTGTTTGCGCTTTATTGATTTTCTTTAGAATCGACTTTGGATCTTCAAGCAGCGTAATAACATTCTTACGATTATCATCTGACTTCGACATTTTCTTGGTCGCATCTTGCAAGCTCATCACACGTGAACCTACAGCAGGAATATACGGTTCAGGCACTTGGAAAATAGGGCTTTCAGGAGTGCTATAAAGATTATTAAAGCGGGTGGCGATATCACGCGCTAATTCTAAATGCTGCTTCTGATCACTACCCACCGGCACTTGATGCGCACCGTACAATAAGATATCTGCCGCCATCAGTACTGGGTAACCAAATAAACCCGCATTAACGTCATTCGCATGGCGAGCTGATTTATCTTTAAATTGCGTCATACGACTTAGCTCACCCATTTGGGTATAGCAATTTAATAACCAACCAAGTTGAGCATGCTCAGGTACATGTGACTGGACAAACAAGGTACTTTTCTTTGGATCTACGCCAACAGCTAAACAAATAGATAGTGCATCTAAGGTTGCTTCATGGAGTGCTTTAGGATCTTGACGGACAGTGATGGCATGTAAATCAACCACACAATACTGACAATCGTAATCATCCTGCATCTGTTCCCACTGACGCAGCGCACCAAGGTAGTTGCCGATACTTAATTCACCAGAAGGCTGTACGCCACTTAATACAATGGGTTTACTCATGATCAGGCTGTCCTGTTAATGTCTTTAATTGTATTGATTTAAGGTGCCAATAACATGGCTATTAGCACCTAATCTTGTTGGTTTAGTGTACACCGTAATGTACTAGCAGCCTAGTTTAACAACATCAAGTAATTGCTTGAAGTGTTCACAAACTACATCAGGATTACTGTCACTGATCGGCTGACCATAGTTATAACCATAAGTCAGTCCCAATGAACGACAGCTTGCTGCTTGTGCGGCTAAAATATCGTTACGTGAATCACCCACCATTAACAATTCGGTAGCCGCGATATGGTGTTTTTCCATTAACCAATGCAAAGCAAAAGGATCTGGTTTTTTCAATGGAAAGGTATCACCGCCAATAACATCAACAAAATACGCACTCATACCATGCTCTTCAAGCAAGTGAGGCACAAATTGCGACGGCTTATTGGTAACAATTGCCATCGGCACCCCCGCTTGATGCAAAGTTGCTAAGGTTGTTTTTACATCGGCGTAAAGCGCACTTTTTTGATGACCACCAGCCGCATAATAATGATCAAATAGCTCACGCGCTTGACGGTGCAAAGCAGGATCTAATTGTGGATCAATATCAATACTGCGGCTCAATGCACGACCAATTAAAATATCAGCACCATTACCGATCCAAGTCGTTACTTGCTCAACCGTTACCCCTTCACGACCAAGATGACGCATGGTCAAATCGGCAGCGTCAGCTAAATCAGGGACGCTATCAAGTAATGTACCGTCTAAATCAAATGCAATAAATTTAATGTTTTCAATCATATTTTCAGAAATCATTAACGCTTAGCCTCAGCTAATTGTGCGCGCAGGTTATCAATCGCGACTTTATAATCAGGCTCATTGAAAATAGCAGAACCCGCAACAAACATATCCGCACCCGCTGCAGCGATTTCGCGAATATTATTAACGTTAACGCCACCATCCACTTCTAAACGAATATCACGCCCTGAAGCATCAATGCGTTGGCGTACCTCTCGCAGTTTATCCAGTGTCGTCGGAATAAAGGATTGGCCCCCAAAACCTGGATTAACTGACATGATTAAAATCATATCGATTTTATCCATAATATAATCAAGGTGGTGTAATGGCGTTGCTGGATTAAAGACCACGCCTGCTTTACAACCGTGTTCTTTAATCAGTTGCAAACTACGATCAAGGTGCTCAGTGGCTTCAACATGAAAAGTGATCATGCTTGCGCCCGCTTTGGCAAAATCAGGAATAATACGATCAACGGGTTTTACCATTAAATGGACATCAATCGGTGCCGTAATACCATAGTCGCGTAACGCTTTACAAATAGGCGCACCAAAGGTCAGATTAGGCACATAATGATTATCCATTACATCGAAATGGACCACATCAGCACCCGCTGCCAATACGTTTGCAACATCTTCACCTAAACGGGCAAAATCTGCAGACAAAATAGATGGAGCGATCAAAAAGTCCTTCATGTTTAGCCTCTCTACACTAGCGATAAAAACAACAGGCTCGGCTTACCAAGCTTTGAAATTGGTGTAATTCTACCCGATCCCCAAGGTGTTGTCTTAATGGATTTATTTATTGCTGTAGTTAGCCATAATTATCAATGCGACCAATGACAAAGGCACTACAATCAACAATAACCTCACTAAAGCAACGAGGAAGGGATATTTATGGGTGTAAGTATTAGTGCAGTATGGAGAATAATAAAGAGTGTATTAGCGGCATTATTTGGGGTGCAGTCACAACAACAGCATCATCAAGACTTCAAGCATTCAAGTCCATGGCCGTTTATCATTATTGGGGGGATTATTATCGGGGTATTGGTGATCACATTGATTGCTATCACCCAGCAGGCAACAGCAATCTCACTCTCATGATTATTCGCTATCAATCGCCGTTGACGTCTTAAATAAAGCCAGCAACTCATCGACTTTATTACGTCCACTGCCATTGCGGCTAATGGTACGTTTAACCCTGACCACAGACAAATCAGCACCGGTATATAAACGGCGTGTTAATGGCGTATCATGATTAGAAATTAAGACTGCGATATCACGCTCAGTGGCAGCTTTCTCGGCAATATTAGCTAAGGTTGCTTGATCATCCAAACTAAATCCATTACCAGAATAAGAGGTAAAATTAGCCGTAGTTGATAATGGTGCATACGGTGGATCACAATAAATTACACTGCCTTTACGGGCGCGTGAAAATGTTTGGCTATAACCTTCACACACAAAAGTCGCACGCTTGGCTTTTTCAGAAAAATAATACATTTCTGCTTCAGGGAAATACGGTTTTTTGTACGAACCAAAAGGCACATTAAAACCGCCTTTTTTATTATAACGACACAAACCATTAAAACCGTGACGATTTAAATACAAAAAGTAAATCGAGCGCTGATAAGTATCAGTGCAATGATTAAATTCTTCTCTGATGCTTAAATAAGCAGCTTTAGTATTGTATTCAGGCGTGAATAACCGTCGTACATCTTCAATATATCGCTCAGGATCTTGCTTAATAAAATTATATAAATTAATCAGATCAGGATTAATATCTGCCAATAAGTAATGCTCATAATCAGTATTTAAAAATACTGAACCAGCACCAACAAAAGGCTCAACCAATTTACGCGCCGGCGGTAGGTGTCGTTTAATATCCTCAACTAGAGAGTACTTACCTCCAGCCCATTTCAGGAATGCACGATGCTTTTTCATTAAGCTGACCCACCACCACTTACAAGAATGTCACGAAAGGTCGCGGATTGTACCTCATTTACACCCTGTGCTGATACCAATTCACATAAATAACTAGCATTAATGGTTTTATTTTAAGCGATCCATTTCTTGTTGAATATGTCGGTAAGATTTTAGCCACGGTTTGAGCTGTTGTAAGGCTATTGATAATTGCAGTTTTGCGGCACGAGCTTGACCTGCTGTAGCATAATTCCCCACCACGACAATAAACCACGGTTTCTTATTTCGCTCGGTTTGGTAAATCATAGCTTTTGCCACATTATAAGTGGTAATAAATTCAGCCGCAGCAGCAAGGCTTTGGGTTGCAGCCAGCTGTAATACATAATGGCTCGCCTTTACGGTCGCCAGTTTTTCTTCATCTGCAGCCAATTTAAGTGACCAGTCTAACTTAGAGACTGGTGCAGCAACGGCAGCAACCGCTGAGGATAATACTTGAGGATTAGTACTCGCAACGACAACAGGAGTAACAACTGTCGCCACAGCTTCTGTAGCTTCTGTAGCTTCTGTAGCT
>CAMQXY010000044.1 GCA_947039005.1 uncultured Photobacterium sp. | reverse complement strand
TAAAGCTTTTTATCATTCCAACAGAATGATAATTAAATAACTGTGTCACTTTCTTGTTTTACTTTTAAAAAAGTAAACTAAAAAAGCAATCGAACTATTGCTAGTTCTAGGTCACTCAGTTTATTGATAAATCTTTCGACTTAACTATTTAGTGAGTGCCCACACAAATTGCATGGTCAAATTGTTAAAGAACATACTGACTATCGGTAACCGCTTGCGCCGTTGTCCGTGTCAGTGAGGTCGCATTATAGGGAGATATTCGCTGCTGACAACCTTATTTTCAACATTTTTCACCGTTTGCTCAATGATTAAACTAAAGTACCGTAAGGCGTAAAATAAAACACCGTCCAGTATATTGAGCCGTCATTATTAGATCCCTTTAAACACAAAAACGCCTTACTCAAAGAGTAAGGCGTTGCTATTTTTGTCGTCATTAAGATCTAAATAACACTTTTCCAATCACGCTTACGATGTAATTACTGTTTAGCGACAATCTTATCGTCGATAACTGACAGTATGATTGGTTTACCTGGCATAAATTTACCTGATAACAAATCTTGTGCTAATGGATTCTCAATATATTGCTGTATAGCTCGTTTTAATGGACGTGCACCAAATACAGGATCAAAGCCCGCATCTGAAATCAATTCTAAAGCACTCTCTTCAACATCTAACTCAAAATCTTTTTCTGCTAAACGTTTTTCCAAGCGCGCAATCTGAATAGAAGCAATATGTTTAATGTTCTCTTTGCCCAGTGGGTGGAATACTACCGTTTCATCAACACGGTTAATAAACTCAGGACGGAAATGTTGTCCAACCTCTTCCATCACTAATACTTTAATACCTTCGTAATCCAAGCTACCGAAGTGTTCTTGAATCCGAGCAGAACCTAAGTTCGACGTCATAATGATCACTGTATTACGGAAATCAACCGTACGACCTTGACCATCAGTTAGACGTCCATCATCTAATACCTGTAATAGAATATTAAATACATCAGGATGGGCTTTTTCTACTTCATCTAACAAAATGACAGAATATGGACGACGACGAACGGCTTCAGTTAAGTAACCGCCTTCTTCATAACCGACATAACCTGGAGGCGCACCGACTAAACGTGCCACTGAGTGTTTTTCCATAAACTCAGACATGTCGATACGTACCATCGCATCTTCACTATCAAACATAAAGTTAGCTAGTGACTTACATAACTCCGTTTTACCAACACCTGTTGGACCTAAGAATAAGAATGAACCAATTGGACGCTGTGGATCAGATAAACCCGCACGACTACGGCGAATCGCATTCGCTACAGCCTCAACCGCTTCTTCTTGACCAATAACACGGTTATGTAATTCATCTTCCATGCGCAATAATTTATCACGCTCACCTTCTAGCATCTTCGCAACTGGAATACCGGTTGCTTTAGAAAGCACATCAGCAATTTCAACATCGGTTACTTTGTTTTTAAGTAACGTCATATCTTGCATCTCAGCTTGAGCCGCTAAATCAAGTTGCTTTTCAAGTTCTGGGATACGCCCGTACTGTAATTCTGACATGCGATTTAAATCACCCGCACGACGGGCGATTTCAACATCAGTACGTGCTTGCTCAAGCTCTGTTTTAATATGCTGAGTACCAGATAGCGACGCTTTTTCTGCATTCCACACTTCTTCAAGTTCAGAATATTCACGTTCTTTAATGTCTAATTCTTCAAGCAAGTTACTCAAGCGCTTGTGGCTGGCATCATCACTTTCTTTTTCTAGTGCTTGCTGTTCAATCTTTAATTGGATAATACGACGCTCTAAACGATCCATTGATTCTGGTTTAGAGTCGATTTGCATTCGAATACTTGAAGCAGCTTCATCAATCAGATCAATCGCTTTATCGGGTAATTGACGATCTGAAATATAACGATGTGATAGCGTTGCTGCCGCTACAATCGCAGGATCGGTAATTTCAACATGATGGTGAAGCTCATAACGTTCTTTTAAACCACGCAAGATAGCAATGGTATCTTCAACGCTAGGCTCATCCACCAGCACTTTTTGGAAACGACGTTCTAACGCTGCATCTTTTTCTAAGTACTGACGGTATTCATTTAAGGTTGTCGCACCCACACAATGCAGTTCACCACGCGCTAAAGCAGGTTTAAGCATGTTACCTGCATCCATTGAACCTTCGCCTTTACCAGCGCCGACCATGGTATGGATTTCATCGATAAACAAAATAATACGACCATCTTCTTGAGACAGTTCATTCAATACAGCTTTTAAACGCTCTTCAAATTCACCACGGAATTTAGCACCAGCAATCAATGAGCCCATATCTAATGATAATACGCGCTTATCACGTAGACCTTCAGGTACTTCACCATTAACGATACGTTGAGCTAACCCTTCAACAATCGCCGTTTTACCCACACCCGGCTCACCAATGATGACGGGGTTGTTTTTAGTACGACGCTGCAATACTTGAATGGTACGACGAATTTCATCATCACGACCGATCACAGGATCTAACCGACCTTGTTCTGCACGCTCGGTTAAATCGATAGTATATTTACTTAATGCTTGACGATTTTCTTCTGCATTTTGGTCATCAACTTTCTGACCACCACGAATTTGATCGATAGCTTTACCAATCTGATCCGCTTTTAAACCAAGTTCACGTAATAAATCACCCAACGGACCTTTATCGTTATCCACCGCGGCAAGGATAAATAGTTCAGATGAAATAAACTTGTCACTACGTTTTTGTGCCAGCTTGTCACACATATTAAGTAATGTGCCCATGCTATTAGATAGCTGAACTTCACCACCAATACCGGTCACTTTTGGAATACGCTCTAATATCTCACTCAAGCGTGAACGCAACTGAGTAGAATCTACATTCAAAAGGGTAAGTAAAGGACGAACGGTGCTGCCTTCTTGGTTTAATAACGCCACCATAAGATGAGCAGGTTCAATATATTGATGATCACGTCCTAATGCTAATGACTGTGCATCAGAAATTGCTGCTTGGAATTTACTGGTAAATCGGTCAAGACGCATAGGTCCCCCAATAATAAATTTAATAACCTGTTACTAGTTATATGGTAGTTAGTGGGCGTTTTTCAAGACTATGAAAGCGCAAAATAATGCTGCAAAAAAAACGGGTATATTGTTAGCCAATATACCCGCTTATTATTTGTAATGATCACTGTAGTATTAACGCAGCCAAATTAATGAAGCTTGGCGTCCAGTAACAGCTTGACGACGATAAGAATAAAACAACTCATCGTCATTAAACGTGCAGTGCTCACCACCATAAATAGCGTTGATACCGTGCTGTTGTAATCGCAGTCGCGCTAATAAATATAAATTAGCGAGCCATTTATCACCATGAGCAACAAAAGCACTCGCGGCATTGGCGTTAACCTCAATAAACTGCTGTCGCACTTCACTGCCAACTTCAAAAGCCGTTGGACCAATTGCCGGTCCCATCCATGCCATAATATCAGCCGCAGGACAGGTAAACTTAGCAATGGCGTTATCAATTACTCCAGCAGCAAGTCCCCGCCACCCAGCATGAACAGCTGCCACTTCAGTTCCTTGCTTATTACACAATAGAACGGGCAAACAGTCAGCCGTCATGATGGCACAGGCTAAGCCAGGCACACGAGTAAAGCTACCATCAGCATCAACAACCTCGGTTAACGGCGCAGTGACATCAATCACAATCGAGCTGTGAATTTGATTCAACCATGCAGGCTCTGCCGTTAACCAACAATGCTGTTTCAGCAATTGGCGATTTGTTAGCACTGAACTTACATCATCCCCAACGTGCAATCCCAAATTGAGCGCATCGTAGGGTGCAGAACTAACACCGCCAAAACGGGTAGTACTGACCGTTAACACATTCTCTGGAGCTGGCCAGTTAGGAATGATGGTTTGCATTAATAGATATCTTCGTTATTTTCAACGTTATCTTTACGTAGAATATCAATCATCGCCACCATATCGTTAGGTAACGGTGCATGCCATTCCATTAACTCACCCGTAATCGGATGTGATAAACGCAGCATACGTGCATGCAATGCTTGACGATCAAATGAACGTAATGCATGAATAAATTGATCAGATGCATGACGAGGCGGACGAGGACGACCACCATAGATCACATCACCAACCAACGGATGGCTCATGTATGACATATGCACACGGATTTGGTGAGTACGACCGGTTTCTAGGCGTAACACAATACGTGTATGTTCACGGAAACGTTCAGCTACACGGTAATGGGTGATCGCATCTTTGCCCAATTCATGAACAGCCATACAAATACGTTTGGTTGAGTGACGGCCAATAGGCTTCTCAATCGTACCACCACCGGTCATTTGGCCAATAGCAATGGCTTCATATTCACGGGTGATTTGACGCTTTTGTAGCGCACGCACTAAGCGTGTTTGTGCCTGAATAGTTTTAGCAACTACCATTAGGCCAGTAGTGTCTTTATCTAAACGGTGCACGATACCGGCACGTGGCACTTCTGCCAATGCAGGGTAATGATGCAATAGCGCATTCAATACTGTGCCATCTGGCGTACCCGCACCTGGGTGAACCACAAAATCACGTGGTTTATTGATCACGAGAATATCATTATCTTCGTAAACAATGTCCAGTGGGATATCTTGTGCTACCCAGCGCAATTCATCTTCAATTTCAGCTTGAATGAATAATTCTTCGCCACCCATCATTTTTGAACGTGGTTTATTGTCAATTTCACCATTAACTGAAACCATGTCTTTTAGAATCCACTCTTTGATACGAGAGCGGGAATAATCGGGATATAATTCAGCAATCACCTGATCAAGGCGCTTACCTAGTTGGCTTTCGCGAACTGTATTTGTTAATTCTATTTGCTGTGCCATAACGAACTTTTTTAAAAAGCGTGAGACTAATTGCCATACGCTGCGTAAAATGTACCAAGCTTAATAAAACGATGCTTGATGTAAACTAATATAATGTCATTGTATCTGTTAACGGCTCAGTCCGTAATGGATCGAGCAAAATAAAATTTTTATCAAGGAAACTGACGCCGTAATGAAACGCCTGACAATATCAACTTTTCTTGCTGTAGCCTTGCTTTCAGGCTGTTCCAGTACTGACAAAGTCATTCCTGATGTTCCGCCATCAGACCTATATTCTACTGCCCAGCAAGCATTGCAAAGCGGTAATTGGAATAATGCTATAGAGCGCTTAGAAGCAATGGACTCTCGTTATCCATTTGGCGCTTACTCGGATCAAGTGCAGTTAGATTTGATCTATGCCTACTACAAAAATGATGATTTAGCGTTATCACAAGCCACTATTGCGCGTTTTTTACGCTTAAACCCAACTCATCCACAAGCAGATTGGGTTATCTATATGCGTGGTTTAACGCATATGGCACAAGATCGTAGCTTTATGCATGACATGTTCAATGTTGATCGTTTTGATCGTGATCCAACCCCTTCACGTCAAGCATTCCGCGATTTTAAATACTTACTTGAACGCTTCCCTAATAGTCAGTATGACGCAGATGCAAAAGCGCGTATGGTTTTTTTGAAAAACCAACTTGCTGAATATGATCTCGCTGTTGCTGATTTCTATGTTCGCCGCGAAGCATGGATTGCAGCTATTAATCGTTGCCAACAAGTACAACGCTTATACCCAGATACCAGTGCTGCACGTAAGTCATTACTACTTGAAAAAACAGCTTATGCGAAGTTAAAACTGGATAAAGAAGTTTCACGCACTGAAGCGGTGATTAAACTTAATCCCGTAAAATAAGCGCTTAAAAACACCAATAAAAAATGGCAGCTCAATGAGCTGCCATTTTTTTAATTCTATTAATAATCTTCGTTCACTTGTATGAGTAACGCGTTAATGGCAACAAACAGCCAATGAACAAAAAACGCACAACGGATTGAAATAAAACGTATTTAATCCCTAGTCAGCACTAGCCACCAGCAATATAACTCTTCCATACTGCCTTAATTTATCAGTAAACCTCAAGCCTTTTTTAGATACTTTTTTGCAACAAATCTACTTTGGTCACATTTTTTTTGCTCAAAAATCACCAACAACAACAGTGTGATAAAGATCACGTTATTAGTTGGTATTTTTAGTAATCTGAACTTAACCCAACGAAGGGTAGCAAACGAGGAAGATAAATATGACATTAGAAATTACTGGCAAGAACATCGATATCACCCCGGCTATCCGTGAGCGTTTTGAATTTAAATTCGATAAATTAGAAAAACTTCAGGTACCACTAATCAAAAAACATATTATGATTAGTAAAGAGCCAAACAAACTATTTAAAATTGAAGCTTCTATTAGCATTGCTGGCGGACAATTGGTCGCTTCTGCAGAGCATGAAGATTTGTTTGGTGCGATCACTGAGCTATACCAAAAACTGGATCGCCAACTGAAGAAACAAGCTCACAAACCTAATGCACGTCGTGCTAGTCATAGTGAAAAACCAACACAAGCTGAAGCTGAAGATGCAGCTGAATATGATGACGAAGTAGAATTTGATGAAGCATAATCGTTAACGATTAAGAGGATTTAAAACAGCCCTGCCAATGCAGGGCTGTTTGCATTGTACTTGACAAAAAAATACACCCTGCCTAATGTGGATTGCAATGCTAACACGATAATATGCCGCTTTCATGTTCAAGAGAGCCGTTCATAATAGGGATCGCTATGACCGATAATACTCATTATTCATTGGATGATATTCGCCGCAATGTCACTCGCATCGACAATACATTATTAGCTCTTTTGGCTGAACGCCGCACATTAAGCCTTGAAGTGGCTAAAAGTAAAATTAGTACTGCTAAAGCTGTACGCGATCAAGCTCGAGAACAAGCATTATTATTACGTCTTATCGAAACAGGTAAAGAGCACCAACTTGATCCGTTATACGTTACCCAACTCTTTCACACCATTATTGAAGATTCCGTCCTATACCAACAAGCTTATTTACAACGTTTAGTGAATCCAGAAAATGCCTTACCGACAGCACGAGTGTCATTTCTAGGAGCAAAGGGATCTTATTCACACCTTGCAAGCCGTAATTATTTTAGTCGCAAGCAAACCCAACTCGTTGAAATTAGCTGCTCATCATTTCGAGATATCATCCATGAAGTCGAATCTGGTCATGCTGATTACGGGGTCTTACCCATCGAAAATACCAGTTCAGGCTCAATTAATGAAGTCTACGACTTATTGCAACACACCAGCTTATCGATTGTAGGGGAAATTACCCAACCAATAGAGCATTGCTTATTAACCGCAGTTAATACTCAACTCGAACAGATTGATACACTTTACTCTCATCCACAACCTCACCAGCAATGCAGTGAGTTCTTACACGGTATGGGAAAAATTAATCAACAATATTGCTCAAGTACTGCCGATGCTATGTTAATGGTTGCCGAACTAAAACAGCCTAATGTTGCCGCCATTGGCAATGCATCTAGTGGTGAGATATACGGTTTAACGCCAATAAAAACCAATATCGCCAATCAACAACAAAACTTTACCCGCTTTATTGTTGTTGCCCGTAAACCCGTTAGCGTTAATTCACTGATTCCAGCTAAAACGACATTAACTATGTCAACAGCACAAGCTGCAGGTTCATTAGTTGAATGTTTACTGGTACTTCGCAATGCCAAAATAAACATGACAAAACTTGAATCTCGCCCTGTTATTGGTAATCCATGGGAAGAAATGTTCTATGTTGATATCGAAATCAATTTAAAAGACCCTCTAATGCAACAAGTATTAGACGATCTCACACGTTTAACCCGCTTTATTAAAGTCTTAGGGTGTTACCCAAGTGAAAATGTGACGCCAACTGAAGTTGAGTTCGTCGAGTAATATGTATTGCATTAATTAGCCTGATTAAAAAAGCCCGCATCATACCGATAGCGGGCTTTTTAGTTTTTGGTTACAGCTTATCGGGCTTCAAGCCCTTTATTTACGTCGAGTTGAATCATTCGCCTGTCTAAGTAGTCCTTGGCTCTCGACTAAAAAATGTTGCGCATAATCACCAAACCAATGCTCAACCTGACTAAATGCTTGTTTAAAAGCGATTTTATCTTGGTGTTCTAACATTTCAATCGCTTCACCAAAACGTTGATGAAAACGTTTGATCATCGCTAAATTCTGAGGTGCTGACATAATAATATCTGCATACAACTGCGCATCTTGAGCAAACAAACGCCCAACCATGGCTAACTCTAAGCGATAAATCGGAGAGCTTAGTGACATTAACTGCTCGATTTGAGGATCTTCTTCTGCTAAATGAACCCCATAAACAAACGATGTAAAGTGGCGTAACGCCTGAATCAGAGTCATGCCCTGATCATGTTCAATCGCACTAATACGATTTAATGATGCCCCCCAAATTTGAATTTGTTCTAACAACCATTGGTAACTTTCAGGCTGACGACCATCACAATACACAACGACTTGCTTGGCTAAACTTGGAATATCAGGACCAAACATAGGGTGTAAACCGACAACAGGACCTTGATGAACCTCTAACATTGCTTGCAGTGGACCACTTTTAACTGATGTAAGATCGGTAAGAATACAATCTGGTGGTAACTGACCTAACTTAGCAATAATCGCTTCTGTCATATGAATAGGAACAGAAACAACCACCATCCCTGCATCATGTAATATTTCATCAGCTCGATGCCAATCATCACTGCCTAAAATACGTACCTGATAGCCAGATAGCTCAAACATTCGTTGAAATAATTGCCCTAATTGACCATAACCGCCCACAATAACAATCGGACGTAATTGTGGATTTAAACACTTAAACCCAGAATCATTTTCACTTGAATACGATTCTCGCATGGTGCGTCGTAACACATCCTCAATCAGATCTGCAGGCACGCCTTTTGATTCAGCTTCTTGGCGACGAGATGCCAACATTGCCGCTTCACGATCAGGGGCATAAATAGGTAATCCATGCTGGCTTTTAACCACTCCAACTTGTTCAACTAACGCTAAACGGCGTGCTAATAGCTCCACCATTTGACGATCAACATCGTCTATTTGATCTCTTAATATGCTTAACTCAGCAACCATGACTTTTGACACCCGTATTTATCCAGCTGCAACTATAATGCAAAGGGTTAGTTAATTCTATTTTGTAAAAATGGCACCAGTTCTTGATGTGCCTTACGTAATAATTGCTCAGTAGTTTCCCAACTAATACACGCATCGGTAATTGATACTCCATTAGCCATCTCTTGCAGAGGTAAATCAGCACTTTGATTACCTTCATTAAGATGACTTTCAATCATTAACCCAATAATTGAGCGGTTACCTTCGCGTATTTGATGAATAGCATCAGTTGCAACTAATGGCTGCCGACGATAGTCTTTCAGGGAGTTGGCATGGCTACAATCAATCATCAGCGAAGGCATAAGCCCTGATGCAGCCATTTCTGTTTCACACTCAGTAACAGAGACTGAATCATAATTAGTTTGTTTCCCACCACGTAAAATAACATGACCGTCAGGATTACCTTGGGTCGAAAGTAGAGCAACTTGGCCATCGGGATTAATCCCCATGAACTTATGCCCTGAAGCCGCCGCTTGCATCGCATTAATCGCGGTCGCCAAATTACCATCAGTACCATTTTTAAAACCAACCGGTACTGATAAACCACTCGCCATTTCACGGTGGGTTTGTGATTCTGTTGTCCTTGCGCCAATAGCAGCCCAACTGAATAAATCACCCAAATATTGAGGGCTGATCGGATCAAGTGCTTCGGTAGCAACGGGAATACCGGCTTCAACCAAATCAATTAATAATTGGCGTCCAATATGTAGTCCTTCTTCAACTTCAAATGAACCATCAAGGTAAGGGTCATTGATTAATCCTTTCCAGCCGACTGTTGTACGTGGTTTTTCAAAATAAACTCGCATCACAATATAAAGTTGATCATCAAGCTCTGCGGCAAGTTGTTTTAATTTTTCAGCATACACTTTTGCTTGCTCAACATCATGGATTGAGCATGGTCCACACACAACTAATAAACGGTGATCGCGATGATGAATAATGTCAGCAATCGTTTGACGTGACTGTTCAATAAATGCCAACGCCGTTTTTGATACTGCCATTTTTTGTTTCAGTTGAGCTGGCGTGATTAATACAGATTCGTCTGTAATATGAATATTGTTTAAGCCATCTTTTTCCATGAGTCATCCCTGCAAGTAATAGATATTCTTTCACCAACATAACAATTACACCGCCACCATTGCAACAACTTGTAAACATAAAGTTCCAATTGTAAAGTTTAATTTACAAGATGTGCTATTGGATCATTCTGATGGCTAATAATAGTTTATTTATCATTATCAATTCGTTGAAGAAAAAGACTCAACACCTATACCACATGAAAAATGTGCTTATATTAACAAATATCGATAAAAGTTATTAATGAACACTAATGCATATCACATTCATAACATTATATTAAGAAGCAAAAAATTGAAACTATTACACTAACTGCCATCTGGAAAAATACGATTCCTTTCGAATCGTCACATTACGTAGCGAGAATATATATGGCGTGGTTTTTATTCTGTGTAGCCGCTTTACTTGGTGGCTATTTTATTTATGGTCGTTTTATTGAAAAAGTGTTTGGCATTAATTCTAATCGTCAAACCCCAGCTTACACTAAGCAAGATGGGGTTGATTACGTCCCCATGTCTAACAACAAAGTCTATTTAGTGCAGTTATTAAACATTGCTGGTGTCGGGCCAATCTTTGGTCCAATCATGGGCGCACTTTATGGTCCTGCGGCAATGTTATGGATTGTACTTGGCTGTATTTTTGCTGGCGCTGTTCATGATTATTTCTCAGGTATGCTTTCTGTTCGTAATGGTGGTGCATCCGTACCTACATTGACAGGACGCTACTTAGGTAACGGTGCAAAACATTTTATGAATATCTTTGCTATCGTACTGTTACTGCTTGTCGGGGTTGTCTTTGTCTCTGCACCCGCCGGAATGATCACGAACCTAATCAACGATCAAACTAATTTCACTGTCTCTATGACCACCATGGTAGTGATTATTTTTGCTTACTATATTCTTGCAACCATTGTGCCCGTTGATAAAATCATTGGTCGTTTTTATCCTTTCTTTGGCGCATTACTGATTTTTATGTCAGTCGGTTTAATCACCGCCATTGGTATTTCAGATGAACACGAATTATTAGGGGGGGTTGAAATTAGCCATATGTTCACCAACATGAACCCTAATGACTTACCATTATGGCCTGCACTGTTTATTACCATTGCATGTGGCGCTATTTCAGGCTTCCATGCGACTCAATCACCATTAATGGCGCGTTGCATTGAAAATGAACAAAACGGCCGTTTTATTTTTTATGGTGCAATGATCGGTGAAGGTATTATTGCTCTTATTTGGTGTGCACTGGCTTTATCATTCTTTGGTTCGATTGAAGCACTGTCTGATGCTATCGCTAATGGTGGCCCAGGAAATGTCGTCTATAGTTCATCGTTTGGCTTATTAGGTGTGTTTGGCGGAATTATTGCTTTCCTTGGCGTCGTTATTCTACCGATTACCTCAGGAGATACCGCGTTCCGTTCAAGTCGTTTAATTTTAGCTGAATATTTTAATATGGATCAAAAGCCATTACGTAATCGTTTATTAATGGCAATGCCACTGTTTGTTTTAGGCGCAATTCTGACTCAAGTCGACTTCGCCATTATTTGGCGTTACTTTGGCTTTGCTAACCAAACCACGGCAGTAATGATGTTATGGACGGCATCTGCTTACCTATTACGTCTTGATAAGCTGCACTGGGTAGCAACAATTCCAGCGATGTTCATGACCACAGTTTGTATCAGTTTTATTCTTAATAACGATCAACTTGGATTTGGCTTACCGATGACGGTATCCACAATTGTAGCGATGATTGCGACAGGGTTTATCACGGTAATGATCATCAAAAAATCACAAGGTAAAGGCGTGATAGATATTGATGCCGATGACATCGAGTCAACCAATACACCGATATCATCAAAAAGCTAATACCAATACGAAGCTATCAATATAAAGCTATCAATACAAAAATAATAACAACATCAACAAAACCAGTGCTCGTCACTGGTTTTTTTTCATTATACCAATCCCATTAATTAAGTGGTCATCTTTCAAAAGCATTAGATTCCCTATCGCCCTCGCGGGCATTCACTGTAGGGAATGACGAAAGAGGTCATTAATTTAGTTCAGAAACTTATTGTGATTAGTTATTGTGATTAGTATTACCTTAATTTATAGCCAAACCCTGATTTACAGCCAAAAAAAAGCCCACCATGAGGGTGGGCTTTTCGATAAACGTCAGACGCTTATGATTTCTTAGTAAGCTTCTCGCGGATACGTGCTGATTTACCAGAACGCTCACGTAGGTAGTACAACTTGGCACGACGTACTGCACCACGACGTTTAACAGTAATGCTATCAACTACTGGAGAGTGAGTTTGGAACGCACGCTCAACGCCTTCACCGTTCGAAATTTTACGAACAGTAAATGCTGAATGTAGACCACGGTTACGGATTGCGATTACAACGCCTTCAAAAGCCTGTAGACGCTCACGATCACCTTCTTTAACTTTAACTTGTACAACAACAGTGTCACCTGGTGCGAAAGTTGGTAGGTCTGTTTTTAGTTGCTCTTGCTCAAGAGCGTTAATGATGTTACTCATTTGATGTATACCCTAGAATAAACTGATACTAATTTAATTAAATACTTGCTTTATTTTCGCGGATAAATTCCGCGAGCAAGAATTCCTGATCGTCAGTCAGAGCTAGGTTTTCCAAGATCTCAGGTCTTCTCAACCATGTACGGCCCAACGATTGTTTTAATCGCCAGCGACTAATCTCTTTATGATTGCCAGACATTAATACCGCAGGTACTTCATGCCCGTCCAACAATTCAGGTCTGGTGTAATGAGGGCAATCTAGCCAACCATTTGCAAAAGAATCTTCTTCTGCTGACGCAAAATCACCCAGCACACCCGGAACAAACCGAACCACTGCATCAATTAGCGTCATGGCAGGTAACTCGCCACCCGTTAACACAAAATCACCGATAGACCATTCTTCGTCTACCTCTTGCTGGATAATGCGCTCATCAACCCCTTCATAGCGACCACAAATAAGAATTAAATTCTCATTCTGCGCTAACTCCTCAACACCAGCTTGATCCAGCTTACGGCCTTGAGGGGAAAGGTAGATTACTTTAGCCTGACCTTTTGCAGATTTTTTGGCAGTGTGAATGGCATCGCGCAAAGGCTGCACCATCATTAACATACCCGGTCCACCACCGTACGGTCGATCATCCACCGTGCGATGTTTGTCGTGCGTAAAATCACGAGGATTCCACGTATCGACAGTCAAAAGGCCTTTTTTTACCGCCTGGGCTGTTACCCCATAGTTAGTAATGGAAGAGAACATTTCAGGAAAAAGACTGATGACTCCAACCCACATATGCTCACTCACTTATTTACTAGAGGTTAAAACTCAGGATCCCAGTCAACTTCGATCCGCTGAGCAGTGCGATCAATCAACTTGATGACCTGCTCATCGAGGAACGGGATTAAACGTTCCTTCTGTCCGAAAGCATCTTTGAGATTCGCCTTAACAACTAACACATCGTTGGCACCTGTTTCCAGGATATCAGTGACTTTACCAAGGTCGTAACCTTCGGTAGTAACCACTGACATGCCAAACAATTCACGCCAGTAGAATTCATCATCTGACAAGACTGGTAGTTGATCAGCCAAAACAGCGACTTCTGCATTAGTGAAAACTTGGGCATCCTCGCGGATATCCATGCCTTCTAACTTAGCAACAAGTCCTTGGCCGTGGCGTTTCCATGATTCAACATGGATTTCTGTCCACTCACCTTTGATTTTAATCATCCAAGGGGTGTAAGAAAAAATACTTTCAGATTGTTCGGTGTAGGAAAAAACTTTGAGCCAACCCTTGATACCGTAGGTGGCACCCAGTTTACCGACAATAATGTGGTCTTGGTTTTTAATACTCATCGTTTTTCTCTGTACCTAAGTACTAATTAAGCTACAGCTTTAGCTGCATCTTTGATTAGTTTAGCTACACGATCAGTCGCACAAGCGCCTTGACCTAACCAGTGGTTTACGCGATCTAGATCTAAACGTAAACGCTCTTCTTGACCCTTAGCTAGTGGGTTGAAGAAACCGATTTGCTCGATGTTTGCGCCGTCACGTGGAGCACGTGCGTCAGCAACAACGATTTGATAGAATGGACGCTTCTTAGCGCCGTGACGTGCCAAACGAATAGTTACCATATCGTCCTCTTTGCATTACTGTAAAATAAATGACCCCGCTATAATAACGAGGTCCGTGCCAAAATAAAGCCTCGGAATTTTACCCTTTGGGACAGCGAATGCAACTGCTTTAGTTACTTTTTCACCGTTTAAGTAGAATAAAAGCTTTAAAACCATTAAAAATCAGACTATTAACGACCAGGGAACATTCCGCCGCCAGGCATCATGCCCTTCATTTGACGCATCATATTCTTCATTCCACCTTTTTGCATCTTTTTCATCATCTTTTGCATCTGGGTAAATTGCTTCAATAATCGGTTTACGTCTTGGACTTGAGTACCTGAACCAGCTGCAATACGTTTCTTACGAGAGCCTTTAATTAGCTCAGGTCGAGCACGTTCACCCTTGGTCATTGAATTGATGATTGCTTCCATTTGCATGAAAATTTTATCATCAACTTTATCTTTCATATCACTAGGCAACTGCGACATACCCGGAAGTTTATCGAGCATGCCCATCATACCGCCCATGTTTTTCATTTGCTGAAGTTGGCTGCGGAAATCTTCAAGATCAAAACCTTTTTTCTCTTTAAATTTCTTCGCTAACTTTTCTGCTTCTTTCTTATCGACGTTGCGCTCAAGATCTTCGATCAACGAGAGTACATCACCCATACCAAGAATACGGGAAGCAACACGATCAGGATGGAACGGTTCTAGGGCATCAGTTTTTTCACCAACACCTAAAAACTTAATCGGTTTACCAGTAATGTGACGTACAGATAACGCCGCACCACCACGAGCATCACCATCAACCTTGGTTAAAATAACACCGGTTAGAGGCAATGCATCATTAAAGGCTTTCGCTGTATTCGCCGCATCTTGACCCGTCATGGCATCAACCACGAACAAGGTTTCAACCGGGTTTAGCGCCTGATGAATATCTTTGATCTCACCCATCATTTCTTCATCAACGTGCAAACGACCGGCGGTATCGACAATCACCACATCATAGAACTTGGTTTTACCGTGCTCTAATGCCGCTTTTACAATCGCTAATGGTTTTTGCTCAACGTTGGATGGGAAGAAATCCACACCAACATCTGTTGCAAGGGTTTCAAGCTGCTTGATCGCCGCAGGACGGTAAACGTCGGCAGAAACAACCAAGACTTTCTTTTTATCGCGTTCTTTTAATAACTTACCTAATTTACCAACACTGGTAGTTTTACCAGCACCTTGCAAACCAGCCATTAAAATAACCGCTGGCGGTTGGCAACTTAAATCAAGCGCTTCATTGCCGTCCCCCATAACCGCTTCAAGTTCAGATTGAACAATCTTAATGAACTCTTGCCCTGGGGTTAGACTTTTTGATACTTCAGTACCAACAGCACGCTCTTTTACGCGCTTAACAAATTCGCGAACAACAGGTAGCGCAACGTCGGCTTCGAGTAATGCCATCCGCACTTCACGCAAGGTATCCTTTATATTGTCATCCGTAAGACGACCACGGCCGCTGACATTTTTAAGCGTTCGCGATAAACGCTCGGTTAAATTTTCGAACATGTGGTGCTACTCGCTCGTTACGCAACTCAATCAAAAATTGCAAAATTATCAAAATTGCTACAAGTATACCGCAAAAAAGCTTGGTCTTTCATGTAAACCCACTGCTCTTTTTGGGATTACATTGGCGACGAAGGTTTGAGCAGGGTATAATTGTTGCTTCTAAATATTAAAAATAGCTATTCGTTACTAAGGAACTATCTGGTTGACTATGGACATGTTAATTGCCATCCCTGCAGTAAGCTTTTATATCATTGCATTACTGCTTGTTGTCCCAGGACTTGCTAACAATAATGGTATTAAAACCCAGCCAGTTTTTATTACTGCCGTTATTGCCATTGCCTTGCACCTGCTATTGCTTAAGGATCTTATCCTTGGTGCGACCGGTCAAAACCTCAGCATCCTTAACGTTGCATCACTGATTAGCGTTATTGTTGCCAGTTTAACCACGCTTGCAATGTTAAAAATGCGGATCTGGTTCTTATTACCAATTGTTTATAGTTTCGCAGCCATTAACTTGTTTGCTGCAACCATGTTACCGGGTGCTTTTATTACCCATTTAGAGGCCCAACCGCAAACTTTAGTTCATATTTCTCTGGCATTGTTCTCATATTCAACCTTAATGATTGCCACTTTGTACGCCCTGCAACTCGCTTGGCTTGATCATAAATTAAAGCATAAAAAAAGCTTACAGCTTAATCCTAACATTCCACCATTAATGATGGTAGAACGCCAACTTTTCAAGATCATTATCGTCGGTTATAGCTTATTAACTGTCACCCTGATCAGCGGTTACTTTTTTATTGGTGATATTATTGCCCAAGGCAAAGCCCATAAAGCAATACTATCCTTACTTGCTTGGATAATTTACAGCGTATTACTATGGGGTCATTACCGCCAAGGTTGGCGAGGACGAAAAGTGGTTTGGTTTTGCTTAACGGGGGCTTTTTTACTGACATTAGCCTATTTCGGCAGTCGTTTTGTCAAAGAGATTATTATTGGTAGCTAATTACCCACGCCCAAAAATTATTACTACACTTATTTTTATAATAGGTGCTATTTATACATAATTGTCTAGTTACTCATAACTAACAATATTTGCTTAATCTGTTAAGGACTGCCCCTTTTGGACCAAATTTCCACAGGCTTACTATTTGCTTTACTCGCTCTTATGATCGTCATTTCAGCTTATTTTTCAAGCTCTGAAACCGGAATGATGACACTCAATCGCTATAAATTACGCCACCTCGCAAGCCAAGGACATAAAGGCGCAAAGCGGGTTGAGAAGCTACTTTCACGTACCGATCGTTTACTGGGTTTAATTCTGATCGGTAATAACCTCGTCAATATTATCGCATCAGCCATTGCGACCATTATAGGTATGCGCCTTTACGGTGATGCTGGTGTGGCCATTGCAACGGCGATATTAACGATTGTTATTCTCGTCTTTGCGGAAGTAACTCCCAAAACAGTAGCGGCGCTTTATCCTGAAAAAGTCTCATACACTAGCAGTATCTTACTTAATATTTTAATGAAGCTATTGTACCCATTAGTATGGTTTGTAAATGGTATTACTAACGGTTTCTTGTTTATCTTACGCGTGAAAAAAGATAACAATAGTGGGTCAAACATTAACTCTGAAGAATTACGTACCATTGTTAATGAAGCGGGTTCACTGATCCCTCGCCGTCATCAAGATATGTTGATCTCGATTCTTGATTTAGAAAATGTCACCGTTGAAGAACTAATGATCCCGCGTAACGAAATTGCGGCAATCAATGTTAATGATGATTGGAAAACAATTGTGCGTCAGTTGAGTCATTCATCACATGGCCGTATCGTTCTATACCGCGATAACATTGATGAAGTGGTTGGTATGTTACGGGTGCGTGAAGCTTACCGCTTAATGATGGATAAAAATGATTTCAGTAAAGAGAACTTATTGCGGGCAGCTGATGAAGTATATTTCATTCCAGAAGGGACACCGTTAAATATTCAATTACTGAAATTTCAACGCAATAAAGAGCGTATTGGCTTAATTGTTGATGAATACGGTGATATTCAAGGTTTGATTACTGTCGAAGATATTCTCGAAGAGATTGTTGGTGAGTTTACAACGTCAATTGCGCCAACACTGGCAGAAGAGATAACCCTACAAAAAGATGGCAGCTTATTAATCGAAGGCAGTGCCAATATTCGAGATCTGAATAAAAGCTTAAATTGGCAACTACCGACTGATGGACCAAGAACATTAAACGGCTTTATTCTAGAGCACTTAGAATACATCCCCGATGAAAAATTCACAGTTAATATCGCTGGACACAATATGGAAATTATTGCAGTTTCTGGCAATATGATTAAGTTAGTCAAGGTGTTACCGATGAACAGTAACCCAGAAAAAAATCCTGAAACAGATTCAGAACAAGAGCCAAATAGCCTTTAAACGCTCTAGCCTCACATCAATCGACACTTAAAATAAAACAGCCGCAGTGTGATTTAATTCACAATGCGGCTTTTTTTAGCATTCAATATCAACCGTTATTTTACTTGTAGCTGCTGCAACATCGCTTCAGGTAACGCGAGAGTCTCGTTCTTATTAACCTCAATACCAGCGCTAATAATCGCCTCTGCAATCGCTTTGGCTTCTGTCAGTGAATGCATATTATAAGTACCACATTGATATTCATTAAGCTCAGGTATTTGATCTTGGTTTTCTACCGCCAATACATCGGTCATTGCCGCTAACCACGCAGTAGCAACCTGTTGCTCTGTCGGTGTACCGATCAAGCTCATATAAAAACCTGTACGGCACCCCATTGGTGAAATATCAATAATTTCAGCGGTGGTCGAGTTTAAATGCTGACGCATAAATCCTGCGTATAAATGCTCTAACGTATGAATACCGCGTTCACTGAGAATATCAGCATTTGGACGACAAAAACGTAAATCAAATACGGTAATGGTATCGCCACTAGGGGTTTGCATGGTCTTCGCTATCCGTACTGCAGGCGCATGCATTTTGGTATGATCGACAGTAAAGCTATCAAGTAATGGCATTGTTTACTTCTCCTTGTCTAAATATAAATAAATCCTAGCACTTAATTTCTACGGTGCTTATTACAAATTAAACTACCACCAACTTTTATTATCATCGAGCTCTTTTCGGCATTGTTTTAATTGCCAGCCATAGTTTTTCGATTGCTGTTCGACTTTACGTGCAACTTTCATTAACCACGGTTTACGACGATAGGTACCACGTTTATAGCCACCGCGACCATCGTGATAGGCTAAATATTGCCCATACGCATCCCATTTGGAAATACCTAATTGACGCTGGGTTTCGTGGGTATACCAACCCATAAATTGGATTGCATCGTCAAAACTACTGCGTGAGCCACCATGTCCAGTCTGTTTTTGAAAATCCTCCCATGCCGGATCTTGTGCCTGCGCATAGCCATAAGCACTACTGACTCGTCCCCATGGAATAAACCCAAGTACATAATCTTTAGGAGGGAGTGCATCATGACGATAGCTACTTTCTTGCTTCATCATTGCCATCACAACATTAATCGGCGTTCCCCACTTCTGTTGCATATCGACAGCATCCGAATACCAATCAGGGTACTGACGAAAAATACTGCACAAATTGGATTGGTTACTTGGCGGGGGCGTCGCACAGCCACTGACAATTAAAGCCACAACTGTCAGTAACAATAACCGTACACGTAATCGCATTTGTTATCCTATTTAGTTAACACTAGAAATTGATCAAAAAAAAGCTGACACTCACAAGAGTGTCAGCTTAATACGATGTCTTATTTAGTTAGCATCGGTATATCTACATCAACGTCAGCAAAATAATCAGCTAAGAAATCATCGAACGAAAGTGTGTCACTTTGCTCAATCTGGCGTTGTTTAATCACCGATGCCGCTACTTCTTGCTCAAACGTCGATTGGTCATAAAAACGGAAAGCTTGCTGCGCCAATTGCTTCGCATGCGCGGTAGCGTAATAATCCCCTAGAGGACCTATTCCTTGATACGTTTTAATCTGCTCAAGTAGCTTGGCAGAAAACGTCAACTGAGGATCATCAATCCAAGTTAATAATCGCTGACACGTTTGCTGATATTTATCATTACCGTGTAAACGATCCATGGTAACAGCAACTTGCTCTAATTCAGCAAAAACGCGACGTCCCCATGTTTTTAAAAGTAGCTCTTCACCACCACACCCAATTTTAAGTTCCAATTGAGGATTACGGCCATCAACAACAACTTTATTCCAATTCTCACGCCAACACGCTAATTCACAATCAGTCATATCAGGAGAAGGCGTTAATGCAGCCCAGATTAAAAATAGATCCAAAAAACGAACCTGATCTTCATCAATACCAATAGGACTAAATGGATTAACGTCTAACGAACGTACCTCTATGTATTCCACCCCTGCACGTTTCAACGCTTCTGATGGTTTTTCACCACTATTAGCTACACGCTTAGGTCTGATTGGTGCATATAATTCATTTTCTATTTGTAATACATGACTATTTAACTGTTGACGTTTACCATCAACAACGACACCTAGCGTAGAAAACTCATCGGATGGTGTATGAATAGCACTATTAAGCCCGGTTAAATATTGATCAATACTATTGAAACCAATTTTTAACGAGCTTTGAGCGTTATTGGTATAGCCTAGATCACTCAATCGTAATGCAGTCGCATTCTCTAAAAAGTAAGTCCCTTTGCCTACTTTTCCGAACGTGGCTTTAAGCGCTTCATTTTGAATAAATGAGCCACACATTGCAGGTGAAGAACCAAATAAATACGGAATTAACCAACCAAAACGGTAGTAGTTTCGAATTAAACCAAAGTACGCATCAGAAACGGAATCTTGGCGTTGCTGCTCAGTTTGGACACCAAACAAATTATCCCAAAAAACATCAGGAAAAGAGAAGTTAAAATGCACCCCAGAAATGATCTGCATCACACTGCCGTAACGGCGTTTTAGACCTTCACGGTAAAGGGTTTTCATTTGACCTGTATTTGAACTGCCGTACTGCGCAAGTTCAATCTCATCCTGATCACCGACAAAACATGGCATAGACATCGGCCATAAGCGCTCGCCAGCCATATGGCTTAATGAAAACTTATGGATATCGTCTAATTGTGCAAGTAGATCGTCAACATTACGAGAGACTGGCGTAATAAACTCTAATAAAGATTCCGCAAAATCAGTGGTGATCCATTTATTCGTTAATGCAGAACCTAAAGCAGTAGGGTGTGGTAATGAAGATACTTGTAAGTCTTCTGTTATGCGTAAAGACTCACGCTCAAGACCACGCCCTAACTGTGTTAATGCTTCAGGATTTTTGGCAACCTGTTGCAACCTTTCGGAAAAAGTCATGAAGGTCATTCTCGTTTTTATCCAATTGAAGAAAACAGGGTAATCATTATTAAACAGGATTACCATGCTTTATAGTATTAATAATTGTGAAACATATTTACTACAGAGTAACAGCGTCTTGCTTAATCAAGACTGTTACTCCATAAGGTATTTTACTGATTAAGTACCAATTGATGTACTGGTAAACCTAAGGTCTTTAATTGCGGTAATAGTGTCTTAGCATCTCCGACAATAATGATTTGATAATCCTTAGGGTTAAACCATTTATGCGCAAGCTTATCCATTTCAGCTTTAGTAATTGTAGCTACAATATGATTACGTTGAGCAACAAAATCTTGTGGTAAATCGTAACTTAAAATTGTCCCCAACAACGCTGCTTTTTTCGCTGGTGTTTCGTAACTTAATGCATCTTGCTGACCAACAGCTAACCGCATAAATTTAACTTCTTTATCGGTTAAACCTGTGGTGCTCATGCGCGTTAACTCTGCGATAAACTCTTTAATAGCAGGCAAGGTTGCATTAGCACGCACTTGCGCATAAAAACTCGCCATACCAATTTCACGCCCCCCCGTTAAATAACCGCCAGCCCCATAGGTATAGCCTTTATCTTCACGTAAGTTTAAATTTAAACGACTATTAAAGTTACCCGCTAAATTAAAGTTCGCCAGTTGGGTTTTAAATAATTCACCTGTTGCATCATAAGCTACACCTTGACGCACTAACCGTACCACCGTTTGTGGTGCATGAGGCTTATTCACTAACCATACTGCTTGTTGTGATAAAAGTGGCAATATTGGGGTTGTGAATACAGGCTCAGCTTCTCCTTTCCACGCCGCTAATGGTCTTAGATCCGCCTTTAAATTAATGGCTTTAATATCACCAACAACCACAACATCTGCCCCATTAGGGGTATAATAACGGTGATAGAAATCTTTCACATCTTGCAGCGTTATCGCATTAATAGATGCTTGAGTCCCTTCCGCAGGGCGGCTAAACACTGTGCCCTTAAACAACACATCACGAGTGGCTTGGTTTGCCAACCATTCCGCACTTTGATGTTCATAAACAATGCTTTCTAACATTTGTTTTTTCAATCGTTTGAAATCGGACTCCGTAAAATTAGGCTGCAACAACCGTTGTTCAAACAAGGCTAGTGTTTGAGGTAAATACTTGGTTAGGGTATTAAGAGAAATTGTGGTGCCATAAAGCCCAGCATTAACCGTAATGCTACTGCCTAACGTATCCAATTGTGACGCCATCTCTTCAGCGGTTAATTTAGCAGTGCCTTCATTCATCATTGCTGCAGTCAATTGCGCTAATCCCGCTTTACCATCAGGTTCAACCCGACGCCCAGCTGGCACACCTAACTGTAAAGTAATGGTTGGGGTTTCTTGGTATTCAGTACCAATAACTTTAATACCATTTGCCAAATTAAATTCATATAAACTTGGCATCACCGCTTTAACGGGTGTTGATGCTTGTGGCATCACGGCACGATCAAAATTATCCGTGACACTACGATAGGCTAAATCTTGCTCTTTTATTTTATTATGAGCTGATAAATGACGTGGTGCTGGAGTAAAGTTTGGCTTCGCTGCTTGTAACTGTAATTGTCCTTTTGGCACTACGCTTAAACTGACACTTGGCTGCTGATATAGATATTTATTGTAAGCGACCATCACACTATCAGTCGTGACTCGATTAACATTCGCTAGCTCAGTAGACAAATAATTAGGGTTACCAAAAAAGGTTTGATAAGCCGCTAATTGTGATACTTTGCCAGCCACGCTTTGTAAGCCATAAATGGCACTTGCAGCAACAGAGCCTTTAATTTCATTTAATTGTTGCTGGTTAATACCTTGAGTTTCAATACCATTAACTACCGCCATCACTTTGGTACGTAGTTGGCTTAAATTGCCTTTATTGCCACTCGGAGCCATCGCATAAACATACATAGTACACGCGAGTTCAGCACAATCTTGAAAGGCTCCTGCATCAACAGCTTCACCAGTCTTGACTAACTTTTGATACAGTAAGCTATTGGTTCCACTACCAATAACTTGTCCAAGCATATCCAGTGATGACTGATCTTTTGCGCCTAAATAAGCAGTCGGCCACCCCATCATTAGCATCGGTTGCTGAATATTATCTTCAAGGGTAATAAAGCGATTATGCGCTAATTTTGCTGGCTGTTTAGGAGCATTTTTTACTTCAGGACCACGCGGGATCGAACCGAAATATTTATTGACCCATGCTAATGTCTGGGCTTTATTAATATCACCACCAATGGTTAAGGTCGCGTTATTAGGCCCATACCAACGAAGGAAAAAGGCTTTAAGATCGTTAACATCAACTCGATCTAAATCTTCAACATAACCAATAGTTTGCCATGAATACGGGTGGTTACGTGGATACAGAGCTTCGGCCATTTTTTCATAAATCAGCCCATAAGGACGATTTTCAAAATTCTGGGCACGTTCGTTTTTAACCGTTGAACGCTGAATTTCAAATTTTCGCTGTGACACCGCATCCAATAAAAAACCCATGCGATCAGATTCTAACCACAATACTTTTTGAAGTTGGTTAGCGGGAACGGTTTCATAATAATTAGTGCGATCGCGGTTAGTACTACCATTAAGATTGCCACCCGCTTCTGTGATCAATTTGAAATGCTGCTGATCACCCACATGCTTTGAACCTTGGAACATCATATGTTCAAAGAAATGGGCAAAACCAGACTTCCCTTGCTGTTCACGCGCAGAGCCAACATGATAAGTCACATCAACATTAACTAAAGGATCGGAATCATCCGGCGATAAAATCACCGTTAAGCCATTGGCTAATTGATATTTACTGTAAGGAATGACTGCTTTCCCTGATACGGCTTTTACTTGCTCAATAAACTTAACTCCTTGCGGTAAGTTATCATTTACTGGAGCATGTTCTCGCCATTGACTACAACCTGCTAATGACAGTAATGCAGCACTTAAAACCCACTTTTGCACGTTAATACATTCCTTACACTGATAATCCAGAAAATAACCCAAGCACAATCGCGGCTAATGCAATGTAGCGGATCATTTTTCCAATAAAAATAGCGGCAGCACACCACCAAAAACGCATTCGCAACCATCCAGCCGCTAAGCATAATGGATCACCAATCAATGGCATCCAGCTTAATAATAAACTCCAGTAGCCGTATTTCTTTAACCATAATAATGCTTTATTACTTTGTTTATTCTCGGCTGTTTTATCAGGAAGCAACAAACCTAGCCAATAATTAGTCAAACCACCAAGGGTATTACCTACCGTTACCACCGCTACAATTTGCCAAACTGGATTATCACCCATGTTTAAAGCGGCAATTAAATTGGCTTCAGAGCCACCAGGTAACAAGGTTGCGCTTAAAAAACCAGTCGCAAACAGGACCCATAACCCAAGATCACCATTCATTAATTCTGTCATCAAGCTGCTATCTCATAAATTGACAATTAAAAGCCTATTGCCGCTCAAAATATCTAGCAACAGTAGTACAAATTATTCTATTTTAATAAAAATACCAATGTTATTAATAGGCTGTTGTTTAATATTCTCTTTCCTTCTCCATCGTTCCACAATCTCACCACTCATGTTTTATAAGTTAAACAGAATGAAAGTGAATGCGATGATGCGACTTAAGCCCCTAAAGGATCAAATCATTACTACTAATTAAGGGGAATAACGACCATTGAACAACCAAGAAATGAAACTGATATGAAAATTTAGGCATAAAAAAAGCCCAGCCTAAGCTGAGCTTTTAAATGATGGTGCGCGCGGGAGGATTCGAACCTCCGACCGCCTGGTTCGTAGCCAAGTACTCTATCCAGCTGAGCTACGCGCGCACTAATTCTGTTACAACAACAGACATTGAGGTCTATTGCTTTTAAATGATGGTGCGCGCGGGAGGATTCGAACCTCCGACCGCCTGGTTCGTAGCCAAGTACTCTATCCAGCTGAGCTACGCGCGCACTAATTCTGTTACAACAACAGACATTGAGGTCTATTGCTTTTAAATGATGGTGCGCGCGGGAGGATTCGAACCTCCGACCGCCTGGTTCGTAGCCAAGTACTCTATCCAGCTGAGCTACGCGCGCACTAATTCTGTTACAACAACAGACATTGAGGTCTATTGCTTTTAAATGATGGTGCGCGCGGGAGGATTCGAACCTCCGACCGCCTGGTTCGTAGCCAAGTACT
>CAMQXY010000043.1 GCA_947039005.1 uncultured Photobacterium sp. | reverse complement strand
CATAGAGACCAGTTTGAAAAATTTGACGTTGCTGTTGGTCACTAATATCTCGACGGTGTGCTTGATAGCGTGAAACAAAATAAGTAATACCGACAGAGAAAAGGGCGTAGGCGACCAGAAAGGTCATCGGAGAATGAATAATGTTGGCTGAAAATACCCAAATAACACCAGTAACAGTAATCGCTAATTTAGTCAGTACAGCGACCACTAAAAAACTCATTGTATATTGTGGGCGGCGGATGGATTGGTAGGCAATTAAATAGCTACAACTTACAGCGACAATAGCCAGTGTAAATCCAACCGAGAATGAATGAAAATGTTCACTAAATAATATTGCGATTAAAATCATAGTGATAGCAATAATGGTCTTTTTCATAACAACCCCTTTCCTTACGTAGAAAGTATTACTTCGATGAGATAAGCATGGACTTAAATGAGGGGATTGTATGTGAAGTCATCCGTTTTTTAGCGGCTCGGTGGTGAAAAAAGAAAGTTTTGTGAGCAAGCGTTGATTATTATTAATGGTGTTAATTACGATTTTAGAATAAAGAAAAGGGTAATCAAATGATTACCCAATGGCAAAGATCATAGTAACTGATCTGCACAATGTAACAGCTATAAGGCGTGTTACTAGGACTTAGCAATGAAAATAACTAACTACTTATACGGCAAGAAATTGTTTAAATTGTAGTAAAACAGCTTCTGCTTGCGTTTGATCTTCCATTTCTACAAATAAACGCAGTAATGGCTCTGTGCCAGAGAAACGTGCAATCGCCCAGCCACCATTTTTAAAGTAAACTTTAGCGCCATCGGCATAGCTGACTTTTTCGATTTCGTAATCAAATTCAGGCAGTGATTTTTCGATATAAATTTTATTATAAAGACGATCACGCTCTGCTGCTTTAAAGGTGCAATCACCTTCTGCCGTATAGGCATAGCCAAAGCGAGTATAGATTTCATCTAATAGCTCAGATAACTTTTTACCGGTTGAGCTGATCATTTCAACTAATAAGCTTGATGCGAAAATGCCATCTTTACCCTTGATGTGACCACGAATTGTTAGACCACCAGAGCTTTCACCGCCAAGTAATGAGTCATCGGCTTCCATTTGTGAACTGATGTGCTTAAAGCCAACCGGTACTTCAAATGATTTTTCGCCATAAGCTGCTGCGACTTTATCAAGTAGATGAGTGGTAGCGATATTACGTACCACTGAACCTTTCCAGCCTTTGTATTCTAGTAAGTAGTAATACAGCAGTAATAACACTTCATTAGGATGAATAAAGTTACCTTTTTCATCGATGATACCTAAGCGATCAGCATCACCATCAGTACCAATACCAATGTCATAACCTTCTTGCGCCACTAAGTGTTTAAGGCGATAAAGGGTTGCTGCACTTGGTGATGGCATTAAGCCACCAAAGCCTGGATTTTCACCATCGTTAATGACATCAACATCACAACGACCGGTAATTAAGACTGTCTGTAGGGCATTTTTTGCAACACCAAACATTGGGTCAATAAGAACACGTAGGTTAGCTTGTTTAATTGCTTCTAAATCAAGCAAAGCAATAACAGAGTCAACGAACTCGTTCATTGGGTTGATGATTTCAATTAATTTATCATGTTGCGCTTGTTCAAAATCAACATGCTTAACATCGGCTGCGGTTAGTACAGCAACCTGCTGCTCAATCTTTTGGGTAATGATTTCATCAGCATCACGCCCACCTTCGATAAAGACTTTAATGCCGTTATAATCAGCTGGGTTATGCGAGGCTGTAATACAAGCTGAGTAAATTGCACCGGTTTGTTTTGCTTTAAACATCACAATCGGTGTTGGCACGAAGCGATTGATAAAACTACATTTAATGTTATTTCCCGCTAAAACTTCAGCAAACCAAGCTGCGGCTTTATCGGATAAAAAGCGACGATCATAACCGATAATAAATCCTTTATCGGTGACTGATTCTGTGATCATGATGTTAGCAATAGCTTGCGCTACTAAACGTACATTAGCTTGAGTAAACTCTTCACCAATAAAGGCACGCCAACCACCGGTTCCAAATTGAATCATGGAGGAACTCCTATTTCTCTCGCAAAATAAAATGGGGGAGTAAATCTACTCCCCGAAAAGTGATTAGCCCATTACAACAGTAACAGTATTCACAGAGCCTTCAGCTTGAGGCACGATTGCACCATCCACTGTCTGACCATTGATCATGATAGATTTGATGCCTTTGCTGACATGATCTGGGTTGGTAACATTAATATTATATGTTGCCCCACGCCATTCACGTGTCACTTCAAATCCAGGCCATTCAGTTGGAATACATGGGTTAATGGTTAAACCATCAAAACCAGTTTGAATACCTAGAATAAAGTTAGTTACCGCAAAGTAAGCCCAACCCGATGTACCTGTTAACCATGGGTGGTTAGCACGACCATGATCTTGGTGATCACGACCCATGATAAATTGCACGTAAGAATAAGGTTCAGCCATACGTGTTTCAATCATGTCGTTTTGGTTGTATGGGTTCAGTGCATCATAGAATTTCATTGCACGGTCGCCACGACCTAGTTTGGCTTCAGCTACCCATGCCCAAGGGTTTGGATGCGAGAAGATAGCGCCATTTTCTTTAACACCTTGATATACACGGGTAACAAAACCAATGTCATCGTTAGGGGTTGAGAAAGAAGGAGCGTTAAGGTGCAAGCCATAGTCTGAGTAAAGATTTTCATCAACAGCGTCCATTGCTTGCTCACCACGATCTTGTGATGCCATGCCTGATAACACTGCTAGCGTATTTGACTCTAAATGAATACGACCTTCAGTTTGTTGTGCCGTACCAATCTTGTCGCCATTTTTGGTTAAACCACGAATGTACCAACCGCCTTCGTCATCCCATAAATGGGTCTCACATGCTTCACGGACATTGGCTGCCATTTCAGTGTATTTTTCAATATCGGCGGTTTTACCCTGGTGTTTCGCTAATTGAATAAATTCTTGTAGCGCCCAGAAATGCAGGAATGAAACCATGGCAGATTCGCCACCGCCTAGGTTTAGACAGTCGTTCCAATCGGCACGTAGACCTTTACAAATACCCGTTTGGCCCACATATTCAGCAGAGAAATCTAGTGCTGCTTTCATGTGATCGTAAACTGTTGCATCGCCACCATCAGCGTATGGGATCACTTCATCAAGGAAGCTTTCTTCGCCCGTTTCTGTCACGTACTTACAGATAGTAGGGACTAACCATAAGTGATCATCTGAACAGGTATCATCAATGCCGTGGATCTTATCTGCATCACTTGGGGTTGGCACGACTGTTGGTGATTTTGATGGCTCAACATCTGCCATTTCTGGATCGAACCAATCAGGATCAAACAGGTGCAAACCGTAACCTGCTTTAACTTGACCACGAAGCAGATCAACTAAACGTTTACGTGTCATTACAGGGTTTGAATGTGGTACTGAGATGGCGTCTTGAGCGGTATCACGGTAGCCCAGACCTGTACGACCACCGACTTCGATAAATGAAGCAAAGCGTGACCATACAACACATGTTTCAGCTTGATATAGAGTCCAAGCGTTAATCATGGTGTCTAAGCCTTCGTTTGGCGAAGTAACCTTGAACTTGTTACAACGGCTTTCCCAGTGATGTTTAATTTCAGCAAATGCAGCATCAACAGCAGCACTGTCTTGGTATTTTTGACGTAGACGTTGGCCTTCGTTTTTACCAATACCTAGGATGTAGTTAAAGCGAACCTCTTCACCCGGTTGAAGGGTAAATTGTTTGTGCAGAGAACCACAATGGTTGTAACAGGTTTGAACGTGGTTAGAACAACGTCCGTTTTCAACCGCGATTGGGTTTGACTCATCACGGTATGCACCAATGAAAGTATCACGTTGACCATCATAGCTATCAGGGTCGAAACTTGATGCTAAGTAGTAGTAACCTTCTTTAGTGTTAGTGTTGTAGTAAAGATCGTATTCAATCACACCGTTTTGGTAAGAAGTGCCTGCAGAGTAAAGGCTCATCTGATGGTTTTGGTTATCAGATTGAATATGGCTGAAAGAGAATTCAACAAATGAGAACGCACTAATAGTACGTACTTCATCAGTGGTGTTTTTCAGGACGACGTCCCAAATCTCAGCATCTTCACCAATCGGTACGAATAAGGTTTTCTGAGCCGAAATGCCGTTGTATTCACACGCAAATTTTGAGTATGACAAGCCGTGACGCACTTCATATTTAGCTTCATCAAGACTTTTTGCTACTGGCTGCCATGAGATAGACCAGTAATCGCCTGTCGCATCATCACGTAAATAAACATAGTGTCCTGGGCGATCAAATGTCGCGTTTGGACGGAACTTAGTGACGCGATTATATTCTGGTGACTTATAGAAAGAGTAACCACCCGCATTTTGTGAAATCACCGTACAGAACTTTTCAGTGCCAAGGTAGTTCGTCCATGGTGCTGGGACATCAGGTCGAGTGATAACGTACTCTTTGTTGCCGTTGTCAAAATAACCGTATTTCATTATTTCTAATCCTTAAAATATTCACTTTACTGTGTGCGTGGTTATTCACAGTGGCGGTAATTAATGCCCGCCTTGTCTAGATAGTTAAGTTGACCTTTTAAGCGAGCTTTAAAGTCATCCCAGTTACGATGTTGTGGTTTACTCCAGCAGATCTCCGATACCGCCAGTAAGCGCGGATAAATCATATATTCAAATCGACTTTGGTTATTTATTAATTCTGACCAAAGTGCAGTTTGAATGCCTAAAATGTGCTGTCGCTCTGAATTTTCGGCAGCGATCATGCTAAGTGGGTGATAATTGTAAACTTTATCCAGTGGTAATTTACCTGCCCAATCGACACCCGCTTCATCTGCTGAGTAACCTTGAGCAAGATCGAGATAGGTAGATTGCGCAGGTTGCATCACCACATCAAAGCCATTTTTTACGCATTCAAGACCGGCTTCTTCACTTAGCCAAGAAAAAATCACGGTGTCTTTGCTGACTTTATTACCATGAGTTGCTTCTTCCCAACCCATCATCCGTTTGCCTTTATCGCGTAATACTTGCTCAGCAAAACGTAATAAATGCCCTTGTAGTTCCATTGGATCGTGGTAATTGTTGTCAGTCATTAACTGTTGGCAAGCAGCACTATCGGTCCATACACCTTTAGGTACTTCATCGGCACCGATATGAACAAATGGGGCTGGAAATAGCTCACACACTTCTTCAAGTACGGTTTTAATAAAGGTATAAGTACCAGCTAATGCCGGTGATAAAATATTGTCAGGGTAATTTTGAATACTGCGATATAGCGAGTGATCGTTAGGATCTTTTAATAGCTCAGGCAGTGATAAAATTGCAGCACGGCTATGACCCGGAATATCAATTTCAGGAATGATCGTAATCCCACGATCGCTAGCGTAAGCAATCACATCACGAATATCTTGCTTGGTATAGAAACCGCCATAACGTTGATCAATATGACTAAATTGTGGTGCGATCACTTCATTAGGACCACGCCATGCGCCAATTTCAGTTAATTGAGGATAGGCATCAATTTCAATTCGCCAACCTTCATCATCGGTTAAATGCCAATGGAAAGTATTAAATTTATAGCGTGCTAGATGATCTAATAGATGCTTAATACGATCGACCGGATGAAAGTGACGTCCACAATCGAGCATCATGCCGCGGTAGCTATAATGTGGCTGATCGGTAATTTCTACCATTGGTAAACAATAAGCCGCTACTGCATGATGGCTTGGTTTATTGGGTAAGAGTTGTAATAAACTCGATGTTGCATGTACAAAACCGGTTGCTGAACTGGCTTGAATCCAAATGTTATCGCTTTCAATCAGTAACTGGTAACCGTGCTCGATAACCTCATCACTCACCTGATAATGAATATTTCCGTGAGGGTGAATAGGCATTGTTTCGTTAAAATGTTTTTGACATTCAGTACATAACCAATTAACAGCCCCTTGCGCTAAAGCCGGAGGGGTTTCAATTGCGGTTGCTTGATTAAAAATAAACTCACCTTGAAGACGAGTTAACTGGTTAGGTTGTGGAATTAACGCAATATCACAACCTACGTTAGGCAGTGGTGTGCAGTAACGCTCGATTGGATCTTTATCCAAATTAATTGCGGTGGTATGGACTTTTAATGGCTGAATCTGATCTTGATCGTTATCGAGAGCAATAAAGGCTTCACGAATACCATCATCATGAAGATTGAACGGTAGTGTTCTCATGGTAAATTCAGTGTAAAAGTGCCCATTAGCCTCTAACGGTGGTAATTGTGATAGGCAACTGTAGCTACCCATTTGGCTGATCGTACCCACAGAGACTGTTGCTGGATCAATGCAGCGGCTAATAAAGAAATACAGTGACCATCCATGGAGTGCTTGGTCGGTTAAATTATGCAAACTTAACGCATAACGGCAATAACCTTCTGCTTTTTCTATTACTGTAAAATCAAGACGATAAGTCATTTATACTTCCTTAACGTACAAATAAATTATGATTGCCACGCGCCATTGCAATCGCACCATCCATTGCATCACCTTGTGGTGTCGCTAGACGATGTTGCATCGGTGGGGTTAACCACGCAGGAATACGCTCGCCAATACCACCCATTAGGCAAATACTGTTTGCGCCCCGTAATATTAACGCTTGCATCCACATTTCAATATCAGCGGCTGTTTGTTGTAGCAATGACACTGCCAGTGAATCATTGTGTTCAGCAAAGCTAAAAATAGCCGGTGAAAATTGACCATAATCACAAGGCCGAGCGGTTTTAGACCAACTAACAATGGCATCAATATCATGATCGAAATGGGTTAATACATGGTGAGCTAATTCTGTTGTTGGCACGATACCATCAATACTGAGTAGCACTTGTTGGATCAGGCGTAACCCCATCACAGCACCACTGCCTTGATCTGAAATGGGAAATTCACGTCCACCAACCACATGTTGCTTGCCATTGAGTAATAAAATGCCGCAAGAGCCAGTCCCTGAAATTAAAATCGCGCCATCTTTACCGCCCCAAGCCCCTAAACAGGCTCCGTAAGCATCAGTATTTAATGTGATTGCGCCATAAGGATGAGGTTGTTGCATGAATGCATGCCAAGCTTGCTGCTGTTCCGCACCTGCAAGTGCCAAACCGACTGACATGTTTGGATAATCAGCGGTGGTTAATTGTGCTTGTTGAGCCGCAAGGGCTATCGCTTGTTGAATCGATGCCATAGCGATGTCACTACCAAGCAAAATATTGGCACTGCCAGTTTTAGCTTCACCCAAGATGTTACCCGCTAAATCACAGATGCGGGCGCGACAAGAGGTGCCACCGCCATCAATACCAACCAGGTAATGAAAGGGAAAATTAGCCATGGTGACGCTCCTTAAATTGCAGCGTGGTCGCTAATAAGTACCAACCACCATGAGGGATCCATTGTTCACCCCAACGCCAGTTTTGCAGCATGTCATCTTTTTGTCCCGCAGGGTTAAAGGCAATATCTTGCTCATTATCAAAGCCCGAGGTAATACCATTACAAACACCACCTTTAGCATTACTAAAACCGAGTTGGGGGAGGTAATCGGGATTATTGTGACCATGACCATCTAACATGCACATATCAAAAGGATTTAAGCCTAAAATCCAATTCATTAGTTGTTGACCATAGTGCATTAGCTGTTGCTTTAATTCGTTATCAACGAGGTGATCTTGCGCCATAAATGCCATGCTTGCTAAAGAGGCGATACGGGCATTTTCACCTTGCCACCAATAGCCAGATTCATTGTTATGGGCGACAAAGAAAGCAGTTTGTTTCTCACCATTAACGGCTTTGGTGTACTGGCGTGGATAGCCAAATGGATTATTGATTTCAGCTGTTAACGTTAATTCAAAATTAAGTGCATTCACTAGTATCGGCTGTAATTGTTGCTGCTGTTGAACTTCAGGTTCAGCGGCTAAATATTGCATTAATGCAATCGCAGGTAAGCCTGCTTCTGCAGCATGATAATAAGGGCGACTACCATCAGCTGTTACTGACCAGTAGTGGTTAATCTGCTTATCTGACATTTGACGTTGGCTTAAACGCTGCGCCCAAGCACGCATTTCAGTTAAGTAACGATCTTGGTGCGTAGTTCGGTAAAGCTCAACCGCAGCTAATAACGCGCAGTATTCATCAATAATATTTTCAGTTTTATCGTTGAGATAATTGATGTTGTGTTGCTTTAAATGCCAATAGCCGCGTTCTGCTGCTTGTAGGTAGTGTTCACTTTGGCGATCATCACAATGAGGAATGCGAGTGCAAGAAGGTAAAGTTGTCACACGTGCTGCAGCCGCTAAAGCAGCAATGGCTACTCCTCCGCCTTGACGGAAGCCAGCTTGATAATCGTCGGTTTTAATACCGTCTTGGGTTGCGTAAGAACAGATATCACGTTGCGCTGGCGATTTGCTCCATTTATCAAATACAGTGGTGTAGAAGAAGCCATCAGCATGTTGCATACGCATTAAAAAGTCAGCGCCAAATAACGCTTCTTCTAATAAGCGAACACGGGTGAAATCAGCCACATCAGTTTGGTCTTCTGCTACCTCATAAGCTTTGAGCATGTTCCACACAATCATCGGTGTTTGTTGAGGATTGAGAAAATTAGCGTAAGAAAGGTGGCTTAAATATTTACTGACATCACCTGATGCATCATACCAACCACCATGAACATCAACGCGGGTATCACTATTGAGTAATCGAGCTTGGCTGTCAGCGTGATCATAAATACCACTACAACGTTGTGATTTGAAATAATGTAAGACATCACTGAAAGTACGTTGCATGAGTAAGCCTTCAGCGATGCTGAAAACTGTTGATTCAATATTGGCGTAACGAATGCGATATTCGCCTGCATCTTGGCAAGCAGAAAAATCAATTTGGTAAATATTGCCTGTATGCCATTGTGCGGTGGTGCCACACGCAACTAATGGCAGCTGCATAATAGTTTGGTTAGTTTGATGGCACACTAATTCGGCTTGGCCTGATAGTGTTTGAGAGGTTGTTTGTAATAAAGCCTGCTTTGTATTAAAGCGCTCATAACCAAGGTGATTAATTAACAGCTGCATAAGGTCTCCAATGTCGCTAATAAGTGATGGCTCCTTATGGGAACCATCACTGGATTGCTTGAGCGACAAATAACATGGATATAAAAGTAAAAGTGTTATTAGTGCTTAGTGTTTGTAGCCTAAGTTTTATTGCTTAGTTTTCGTATAAGTAACAACGGACAAAGTGGTTGTCTGCTAACTGCGTTATTTCAGGTAACTTCTCACGACATTTTTCTGTTGCTTGCATACAACGACCCGCAAATGGACAACCAAAACTGTCAGGCGTCCATAATGGAATTTCACCTTTATTGCCTTTAAGTTTGGTATGAATCGATTTACTTGGATCCGGTACTGCTGATACTAATAACTGAGTATATGGGTGTTGTGGATTATGGATGATTTGTTCAGTATCGCCCCATTCAACCATATGACCGACATACATAACCGCAAGATCTTCAGCAATGTAACGTGCTGTTGCGATATCGTGAGTAATGTAAAGCAGCGCCATTTCACGCTCAAACTTCATCTCTTCCATCAGGTTAAGAACACCTGCACGAATAGAAACATCGAGCATTGAGGTTGGCTCATCTGCCAATACCACTTCAGCGCCAACTGCAATGTTACGGGCTAAGTTGACACGCTGGCGTTGGCCGCCTGAAAGCTGGTGCGGAAATTTTGCCGCGGTGGCTTTTGGTGGGATCAGACCCACTTGCTCAAGAAGGTTGTAAACCGTCTCTTCAAGTTCTTTTTTATTACCCGATGGCACTTTGTTGTGGATCAATAATGGACGCGCAATATGGTGAAAAATAGTATGAGTAGGGTTTAATGATCCAAACGGATCTTGCCATACCATTTGTACCCCGCGACGGTATTCCATTAGGTCATCACGGCTAGTGATGGTTTGAATATCACGACCATAATAGTCAATTTGACCGCCACTTGGTGCGTACATTTTAGCGATCATTTTAGCGGTAGTTGATTTACCTGAGCCTGATTCGCCAACCACAGCTAAGCCACGGCTTTTGTACATTTTGAAAGACACATCGTTAATCGCACGCATCTTTGATTTTTTAAGTGAGTTACTGTTTACCGAAAAATCTTTAATTAGATTTTTACCTTCGATAATCGGTGTTCCGACAGGCTTGCTCATAGTGTCTCCTAAATACTGCCTATAAATGCGGTGTGTTGCTGCTAGTTACCCGTATTGGTAAATAGGTGGCAGTTTGATAAACGTCCTGGTTCAATCTGGCTTAACTGGGTTGGAGTGCTAAAACACGCTGGGTGGGTTTTACCGCAGCGAGATTGGAAGCGACAACCTTGTGGTATCTCAAGTAAATTTAATGGATTACCTGGGATACCTGTTAAGCGTGTTTTAGGTCCTGTCAGTGGTGGGAATGAACTTCCCAAACCTTCGGTGTACGGGTGGAACGGTGTTTCAAGAATTTGCTTTGATGGTGCAACTTCAATTAACTCACCTGAGTACATGATGCCGATACGATCTGAGAACTCGACCATCAGTGATAAATCATGAGTGATAAATAAAATTGAGAAGCCAAACTCTTCTTTTAGTGCATAAATCTTTTGTAGAATTTCACGTTGTACCACTACGTCCAATGCGGTTGTCGGCTCATCCATGATGATCATCTTTGGATTAAGCGCGAGTGCAATAGCGATAACTAAACGTTGACGCATACCGCCTGAGAACTGGTGTGGATAATCGCGTAAACGGCTTGGGTGAATATCAACAATTTCCAATAAACCTTCAGCACGACGAATCGCTTGCTTACGAGTCATATTAGTGTGACGCATAATCACATCACAAAATTGATCTTCCATGGTTAAAACAGGATTCAAAGCGTTCATCGCACTTTGGAATACCATTGACATTTCACTCCAACGGAAGGCTGACATTGCCATCTCCGATTTCTTTAAAATGTCACCATGGCCGTCAAAAATCACCTCACCACCAGTAATGAATGCCGGTGGCTTATGTAAACGCATTAGCGAGAACGCAACGGTTGATTTACCACAGCCTGATTCACCAGCTAGACCAAAAATTTCACCTTTACCAATGTCAAAACTGACATTATTAACCGCACGGACATCGCCAGCGTCAGTAATGTAATCAACACATAAATTACGAATTGAGATTTGTGGATCGGTCATTATTTAGTCCCGCCTTCTAGTGCTGGTTGAGGAATAATATCAACCTGTTGTTCTTGTTTTTCTGTTTCTTTTGCAAGGTTTTTCCAGCGACGCATGCCTTTATGTGAGCGCAACTGTGGGTTGGCAATTTCATCAACCGCAAAGTTAAGCATAGCTAGGCCTACTGCGATAAAGATCAATGCGATACATGGCGCTAATACTTCCCACCATGCGCCAATTAGCATTGATGATGAAGTTTGAACGTTGTACAGCATCACACCCCAGCTAATACCGTTTGGATCACCAAGGCCTAAGAAAGAAAGCGTGGCTTCAACGTTAATCGCATACATTACTGAACCGATAAAGCTTGCACCCACGATAGAGATAAGGTTCGGTAAAATTTCAATAAAGATAATACGAGGAGATGATTCACCTAATACTTCAGCGGCTTTAACAAACTCTTTTTCTCTAATGGATAACGTTTGTGCACGAACAACACGTGCGCCCCATGCCCAGGAGGTGACCGCAATAACGATGGCAATGGTTAATGGTCCGGCTTGGCCAACGAAGGCTGCGATAACAAAGAGAATAGGTAGTTGTGGCATTACCAGCATGATATTCATACATGCTGTGAGAATTTCATCGACTTTACCGCCGAAGTAACCCGCTGAGATACCAATGATGGTTGCTAAGAAACACACCAATACACCCGCACCAAAACCAACAGCTAATGAAGTACGTGCGCCGTAAATAAGCTGCGACCAGATATCACGTCCCATGCGCGAAGTACCTAATACGTGATCGGCATCTTTTGACATCAATAACGTACGTTTGTTAGTGGCTAAGTTTTTAGCAATCCAACCATCTGGATTATCTTGTGCTGCTTTTACAACAAAAGCAGGGTATTCATGTGGATTACCGGTTCTTTTGTCTGGTTCATATTGAGTAATTAAAGGTGCAAATACAGCCGCTAGAATAAAGACAATAATAATTCCGAGACCAAACATTGCTTTAGGGTTGCTAGATAGCAATTTAAATAAGCCTTTCATGATTACTTACCTCCTTTACGTAGACGAGGGTCTAGCGCAACGATTAGGATGTCGGCCATAAAGTTAAAGAACAACATAAACATAGTCATAATCAATAACTGACCTTGTAATACTTGGTAATCACGCGAATGAATTGCGTTTAACATTACCGTACCAAGACCTGGGTAGTTGAAAATCATTTCGATAATCAGCTGACCACCAATAGCCATACCTAGCGCCATTGATAATGCAGTCACACTTGGTAGCATTGCGTTACGGGCTGCATAGTTGAATACCACACGGTTTTCACTCAGGCCTTTGCCTTTTGCCATGGTGATGTAGTCTTCATTTAGCAGGTTAATCATGTTGTTACGCATACCTATTAAGAAGCCGCCAATTTGAATAATAGTGGCGCAGAAAAGAGGTAGGGCGGCGTGATAGAGCACGTCTTTATAGAATGCAAAACTGCTCCAATCGGGAACCATACCAGCGGTATATGCGTTACCTGTTGGGAACCACTTTAAACCAATCGCAAAGGTAAACATCACCAGCATTGCGATTACAACCGGTGGAACAGCTTGAATAACTAACATGCCTGGAGAGATGAAGGTATCGTAACTACTGCCACGCTTCCACGCCGCAAAAATACCAAACACTGAACCGACACAGAATGAAAGAATTACTGCAGTACCGGCTAAAAATAGTGACCAGCCAATTGCTCCTGCTAATAAATCATTCACTGATAATGGGTAAAATTTAATTGAAGTACCGAGGTTCCAAGTAAATACGTTCGCTAAATACGAAAAGTATTGCTCATATAGTGGACCATCAACAAAACCCAGTAGCTTTTTCATTGCTTCAATACGCTCAGGGGTTACCTGTGCGCTTGCGTTTGCGAACATCATGGTAACGGGGTCACCTGGCATCGCACGCGGAAGAATAAAGTTTAGCGTTGCCGCGAAAATTAGCGCGATAAAATAAAACGATAAACGACGTAAAAAGAATCCCATAACTCACACCTTACACATCCAGCTTGCCTTCCTGAGCTGAATTCAGGACGTAAAACCCCCTGACGCTAGCGTCATACCTTTGATTGCAAAAAGGACAGAGGGAAGAGGCGGTGCACAAGGCGTGCACCGCAAATTTAAGCAGAAATTACGCTTTTGGTTTTAGATCCAGTACTTGAAGTAGACGCTCTTGAACGCCAGCCCATACCATTGGACGGCCTTTAGGGTTCTTCTCGTTCCACCAACCAGTGAAGCGACCTTCATTGTATTGGAAGTTGTTAGCACCAGAAATGAGTGGAATCGTGACTTGATTCTCAGCAATGATTTTCTGAATATTATGAGCAATCTTGATTTGCTCACTCTTATCAGCTGTCTTATAGAAGCTGTCTAGTAGCGAATCTAACTGTGCATTTTCGAAGTAATGCATAGCGAAACGTGGCATACCATCACCTTTCTGTAGACGTGAGTTGTACGCACTGTCCCAGTATAGGTGTGGATCTGCACCATGGAAGTAGTTAGTAAATGCTACGTCGTAAGTGCCTTTCAGCATTGATTCGTTGTAAACCGCAAAATCAGGTGTACGTGCTTTAGCATTAATACCTGCTTCTTGAAGTTGCTCAACACCTAGCTGTACTGTGTTGTTGAAATCAGTCCAACCATTTGGTGATTGAACTTCAAGCTCGATTTTCTCACCTTTTGGTGATTCAACAAATCCGTCACCATCAAGGTCTTTAAAGCCTGCTTTAGTCAGTAGGTCTTTAGCGGCTTTGACGTTGTAAGTGTTGTAAGCTTTGTACTTATTATGTACTGCTTCATCAGACCATGATTTAAAGCTATCACCTAGACCAGATGCGTAATCGTTCGGAGTACCCGCACCGTAGAACGCGATGTCGATGATTGTTTGACGGTCAATTGCCATAGAGAATGCACGACGGAAGTCAACATTGTTGATTGCTTCGTTGTTACCCGCTTTTGGCGACTTGTAGTTCAACATGAATGACATTGTACCAGCAGCAGGGTACCAGTATTTGTGGTTAGGATTTGCTGCAGCGTAAGTACTGTCAATATCAGGAATAAACGATGACGTCCAATCTAACTCAGAGTTGATGATCTTAGTCAGTAGTTGGTCGTTGTTTGCGATTTGAGGAACACGTAAACAATCAACTTCTAGGTTCGCGTTATCCCAGTAATTAGGGTTACGACATTGAACGTAAAGTTGAGGAGTAAAGGTATCGATCTCAGTAAATGGACCAGTACCTACAGGGTTTTCGTTCGTGAATGTTGTAGGGTTCTTTACTTTGCTCCAAATGTGCTTTGGAACAACAGGCACTTTAGAGATTTCAAACGGTACGTTTGAGTTAGCAGCAGTAAGTTCGAAGATAACTTTGTTACCGTCTTGCTTAACTGATTTAACCCACTTGTTAATACCAATTTGGTCAAGCTCAGGCTTCTCTTTCACTAGGTTAAAAGAGTAAACAACATCATCAGCTGTGAATGCTTTACCATCCGACCATTTTACGCCATCACGAATTTCAAAAGTTACCTTCATTAGGTCGTCAGACATGTAGTAGTCTTTCGCTAAACGCATAACTGGCTCGTTACCGTGCATTTGGTTAAAGATAACCAATGGCTCATAAACGAACTCAGTAGTAGTACGAAGGTTTGTTGCTAAAAACGGGTTAAAGTTACGTACCATTGTAGGGTAAAAATCGGGTACGATTGTTAGCTGGCTTTTTTCTGATGCAGTAGCAACGGGTGCTGTAAAAGCGGTTGCTGCAGCAACAACTGCAAGTGCTAACTTAGTTTTGTTTATATTGGCAAGCATAGCTGTTCCTTACTCTTAGCTCTGTTTCACTAATGGAAATAAAAATTAGCTCCGTCATTGGAGCACGTTGAACCTACTTCATTGGAACTGAGTAACGCTGAACCACTGAATGGCCTTGTAGGTTCTCAGTGGCATTAATATTGGCTGTATTGGCTAAATCGTCAACGTGGTCGCCCGTCAAAAACGTCAAAAAGATTAAGGTTGTCGTTAAAACCGTTAATTTTATGGCAGTGCGTGATTGAGCGTTTAGTAAATAGAGTGCTTATCATCACAAATAGCAGTGATTGTTACATTGTTATTGTTAGTGCTCACTATCGTTATATGCACTGTTATTTCGGTGTTTTTTGGTTTTTATATAACGTGTGTGATGTAACGCATATGCGTTATCGTGCTTATTTTTATGCGGAAAATTTGGCATGTTAGTTTGTTGTGATTCGGTTCTCATAAACCAAAAGAATTTATTTTGACGCTCTAAAAATGGTGTTTTTGATAAATATGATTTAATTTTAACCACTAATGATAGTGTGATATTGATCATTTATACGGATTCAACGATGATTATTTCAAGTATTAAAAAAGTGATTATGGTGGGTAGCTACTGCTAAGTTGTTTCTATAATAGCTGCGGATTATTGCTGAATGTTAGCGATGTCAGTGGTGATGATAATGGTTACTCATCGTATATTTTGGTAATAAAAAAGGTCCAAATAGGACCTTTGTTGATATTAACATGGGGCATGTTTGGTCTAGCTATGACTAATAATATGATGCAATTTATCACGCATCACAACCAGTTCTTGGCGAGTGTTACTCGATTGTTGGCAGCGGTCTAATACATAATCAATGGTATTAATGACGGTGCGCCAGCGTGGTGTTTTTGGCAGTGTTTCTAGTTGCAGGTATTTATCTAACGTGCGTGTTTGGAGTGTACTACGGTCTAAATAAACCCGCCATAAACCACTTTCTTCTGCTAATTCAAATTTATTTTTATGCGATTCTGTTTCCCAAAATACCAGTGTCGCTTTCATGGCATTCACTAATAACTGGCGAATTATTTCGGTTTTATTATGCTCACCGTCACCTAATTTGTCTGCTAAACGGGTGAATTCACCCCCTAGTTCTCGTAATTGTTGAAGATTGTTTTTATCGCCATTAAAAGCAAATTCAGACAAGACATCAATTGCATTTTCAAGCAGATTAATACGATGATCAGCTGATGGTCCTTGGCTATCAAAAACAAACATTTGTTTAAGTCCAGATTCAATTGGTAAGTTGATGACATCTGTCATTAATTGTTGTTGTTGGTCACCTATATGATAACTGAGACGGCCATTAAAGTGATGATGGTCATTGATTGTAATCGGGAGTGGCGTCACTAAAATATCATCAATAGTATAGCGCTCTAATAGTTCAGGCGTACGTTTAAACAGTTTGCCAGCAGCACTGTTGGCGTAACGAATTCGACCTTCATGTTGGACACAAATAATCGCTTCGTTAGTTGAATCTAATAGTCCAAGCAAACGGCTTTGGGTTTCAATCAGCCCAATCTCAACGTGTTCACGGCGGCGAATTTCTTGTTCTAGTGCTTGATTTTTCTGGCGTTCAATTTCTGTTTTACCTGCTTGGAGGTAAGCGCGGATACGCGCAATTAATTCTTCTTTATTAAACGGTTTGGTTAAATAGTCATTCGCACCACATTCAAAGCCTTTTAAACGATCTTGTACTTGTCCAAGTGCTGATAACATAATGATTGGCAGCGCTAACAGTGAGTGTTCTTTACGTAGTGTTGTACATACTTCATAGCCACTCATTTCTGGCATCATAATATCAAGTAATACCAGATCAGGTTGTTGTGCGGTGATCAATGCTAATGCTTGAGGCCCACTTTCTGCCGTTTGAACACGGTAGCCAGCAAGGCGCAGAAAACTCGTTAATATTTGTAAATTGACGGGTTCATCATCAACAATCAGTAATAATTCACCGTCTGGGTTTTCTGGTAAATCGGAAGCATCATAACTGGTCGCATTTAATGATGGTGCTTTAAAGTGGTTATTATTTGGATTAGCTGCCATTGCTGCAATTTGGTTAGCATTGGCGAGATTGAGAGTGAAGCTAAAGGTCGTACCAACCATTTGTTGGCTACTGACATATAACCGTCCTCCCATAAGTTCAATTAATTGACGACTGATCGATAACCCAAGTCCTGCACCTTGACGATAATTGGCCGATCCTGTATTGGCTTGGATTAATGGCTCAAAAATATGTTCCAGTTGCTCACTTGGAATGCCTTGTCCAGTATCAACCACTTGAATTCGTAATTGATGCTCTAATACCGTTGCCGATAAAATGATTTTACCTTCCGAAGTGTATTTAATGGCATTACCCACTAAGTTATATAGCACTTGTTCTAGACGTTGTTCGTCAGCATCAACTAGGGGGAGATCTGCTGGAATTTGATTAATAATGCGAATCGGTTTATTACCCAATAAATGGTTAGATAACTCCAGTACTAATCGAATAGCTACTGACATATCAACTGCTTGGTGGTTAATATCAAGGTCGCCATAACGCATTTTGTGGTAATCAAGCAGATCATCAACCAAGGTAGTTAAGCGTTGACCACTGTTGATGATCATTTCTAATTGACGTCGTTGTGATTGATGCAATGCACCGTTAGCACCCGCTAATAACGATTCTGCAATACCGACCATGCCATGGAGTGGGGTCCGTAATTCGTGCGACGTCGTTGCCAGAAATTCATCTTTCATTTTATCTGCGGTTTGCAGTTCATTATTTTGTTGGCGAATAATGGTTAGGTTATGCTCTAACTCTTTATTTTGTTCGCGAATAAGACCAATTTTTTCACGGATTGAACGTTGCATGCGAGCAAAACTGATCGCTAAGCGGCCGATTTCATCTCGGCGTTCGGTGCCATCAATTTTTTGTTCTAAATCACCGCCAGAGGCTTTTTCAGCTGCCCAAGTTAAGCGTAATAAGGGGGCAGTGATTGAGTTAGAGAGCCAATGTGAGGTAATAATTACTAAAATAATCGCGGTCACCATGGCGGCAACAAAGATTTTTTCTAATTCAAAAATACGTGCAAACGCTTCTTTTTCAGGAAGTTCAACCACTAATGCCCAGTGGTGACCTAAAATATTGAGCGGTGAAAAAGCGCCTAATACCGGAATATTATCGTAGTTAATAAAACTACCAATGCCAGATTTCCCTGCGAGTGCTTGATCAATACTTTGGCTTTGTAATTGTGGTGGTAATTGAGCATTACTCTCAAAACGTAATTGATGATCGCTACCGACTAATAGGGTTTGAATATGGTTAGTATTATCTTGAATGAGCTCGGCAACTTTTTTATTACTCAGCGCCATAAACACATAACTGTGTAAGTAACCTTGCTGAATAATCGGGGCGGCAAACCAAGCAGTGGTATCGTTATTAAGATTATTAGCATTAAAGTCAGTAAACACTACCGGCACTTGTTCAGGGCTATTCTGGCTTTGCTCGGTTTTCGTCTTAATGGCTTTAAATGTTTGCTGTAATGCAAGGTGTGAGGTGTTGTTGGCTAATAAATTAACCCCAAAAAGATCATGATTTTTCACTGAGTAGACGATATCACCCGAGATATCGACCAACATAATATCTTTGAAATCAGAACGTTTAAGGTACTCGTTATACACGGCGTTATAACGCTTAAACATTAATCGATACCGTTCGTGACCAATATATCCGCGGTCGGAATTTTGATTACTTTTGGTGGTTAAGGTTAAATTAAAATAGTTGGCGCGACCTTGTGCATCAAGTTGTGAATCAATATTACCGAGCTGGTGGAATGCTCCGACTAAACCATAAAAGCGGCCGCCACTATTATTGGATAATTCTGAGCGTGCAAAACTTTTTACTTCGGATTCTTTTGCAGTAAAAAAGCTTTGGAGCTGTTTTTGTTTATTATCACGTAGTGAAGCAAGGTGGTTGATGCTTTGCTCGGCTAAATCTTTGGTATGTGAATTAAGAAAATAGAGGGCTGACAATATCAAAGGGGTGATACTGAGAACTAAAAATGCCAGCATAAGAGTGTGCTGTAGACGTTTGAAGCGTTTAGTATTCTGCATTCCGGTGCCTGAATAATATATTAGTATTTACGGTTTTAACGGTCACTGTTGTTACGTTAAAATAGAGATTAAGATATTAACGATTGTCCTAATTGTTAATATATCAATATGATGAATAGTAGTGTTTATACTGGATTTCTATTATGAATCAAGTTACTAAAAAGGGAATCGTGCCAAGAGACACAAAAGTAACAAATTTAACGGAATAAAAAAGGGCAATAGTGACTGCCCTTTTATAAAATTAGAATGGTAATGGTAGGTGTCGCTAATTATTTTTTAGCAGTATAAACATTGAATTTATTAGTATGAGAACTTATCTCACACTGACCAAGACTGGCTTCAATCAATGGTGGATATTGTAAGAAGCAGTTAGCCACAATCATTAATTGACCACCATGACGTAAATACTGGGGTGCTTGGTTAATGAAGCTTTCAGTCGCAGCATAAAATGTTTTTAAGCCAGCATGAAATGGCGGGTTACTGATTAAATATTGGTAAGGACCATCAATATTTTTATAGACATCAGTGGCGATAAAGTTAGCTGTTAGTTGATTAACCTTAAAGGTTTCTTTCGCTGACTCAATGGCTAGTGCGCTAATATCACATAGATCTAGCTCAATCTGTGGGTATTTTGCTTTCATTACTGCGCCAATAACCCCCGCACCACAACCAAAATCGAGTACACGTCCGTTAAGGGTTGGTAAATTATTTAGCAGTAACTCTGAGCCTTTGTCAAACTCACCGTGGCTAAATACGCCCGGCAGTGAACGGACAGTTAGGTTTACCCCAGCAATACTGATTGGGTAACTACGGAACCATTTATTTATATCAAATGCAGCGGCAGGAGTATCGCAACGACCCCAATAAAAACTGCAACGTCGCGCTGAGTCATACTTGGTTAATGGGCCATATTGAGCAAACATTTTTTCTGCGCTTCGAACACCACTGCGGTTTTCACCAACAATACAAATCTCTACGCCAGCAGCAAACTTACTCAATAGCATTGATAATAAATAATCCGCCTCAGCTTTGGCTTTCGGCCAATAAAGCAGGATCATATCAATATCGAGTTCAGCATTAAGTTCGGCGCCAAAATGACAGTCAATGGCTTGATGGTGTTCGATGTCACCTAGGTAGCCATAATTGGTGGTGAATACTGTTACTGATTGCGCAGTTGCGAGTAATTCTGAGGCAAAGGTATCGTTTAGTTCACCAGCGATAAGGACTTTACGATTTTCAAAAAATTCAGATTGACGAGCAACCACTTGGCTCGCAGGGGAATAAGACATTTAACTGGCCTCAAAATAGACATCATGGTTCAGGAATGCGGATTGTTCCATAAATAGTGACAGATGAAAAGTCACAGCGAAATAGAACGCTATAAGCATAACTCGCCGTTATTATTGTTATTAATAATAACGGCGTAGTAGTCAGTGATTACTGATAGTTAGTTACTATCTTGTTGTTCAAGGAAGGATTGAAATTCGACTTCATACATTTTAAACAATACCAGCGTAACCCCAAAAATAATGGGACCGTAGATCATGCCGATTAAGCCAAATAATTGAATACCACCAATGATTGAAAAGAAAATCAATAAGGTATTCATACTTGAGCTGCCTTGCATTAGTAATGGACGCACGATGTTGTCGATAGAACCGACAATAATTACCCCCCAGCAAGCAAGGAACAATGCCCATTGCCAATCGCCAATTAAGAGTAGATACAACGAGGCTGGAAGCCAAATTAAGGCAGTACCGACTACTGGAATTAATGAAGCAAAGGCCATCATTGATCCCCAGAATATGCCAGGGAAGCCACATAACCACATTGCAAAACCACCCGCAAAACCTTGTGCTAATGCGGTAAGGAAAGAACCGAGTACCGCAGATCTTGCAACTTGTTCAACCTCATTAATGATGGTGTCTTCTTGACTGCGAGACAGTGGAATAACGTGGCGAATTGCGGCGATCATTTTATCGTTATCGCGCAATAGAAAAAACAGCACGAATAACATCATCATAAAGTTAACTAATAAACTCGTCGCATCACCTAATATTTTTGCGCTGATATTAAGTGCTTGTGAACCCACTTGAGAGGCTGTCGTCGCCAACTTTTGAATGATCACTTGAGGATCAAAATCATGGAACGGCGAGTATTTGTCGATCAGTGCTAGTGCTTTTTGAGCATAAGGGTGAGCAAATAACTCTTTAGGTCCGCCCGTTGTTAACCAAGTATAACTTTCTTTAGAAACGGTAGTTCCTTGATGCACGATGGATGAAAACACCACTAAAATAGGAATAACGATAATCACGGTCAGGATAAAGCATGACAGCATTGCCGCGGTATTTTCACGGCTTGGCATCTTGGCTAATAGACGTTTATGCAATGGGGAGAATAATAGGGAAATAATAAACGCTAATACAATTGGACCAAGATAGGGTTCGATTAATTTATAACTGGCGAATGCGGCGACAAAGAGTGCCGCAATCAGCATCCAGTGACGTGGTTCTACCTTAAAGGGCTGAGACACGGTATTTATCCTTTTAAAATCCACCGATAAAAGTCATTCTCACTGTAATTGATAAAGATTATCATTATAATCATCACAGTTGTTTGATGATTATAGCCCTTATCGAGGAGATAGCTTATGGGATGTTGTAATTGTGGTTGTGATGACAAAAAAAAACGTAAGCCACCGTTAGTGCTAATTATTTTAGTACTTATTGCTGGCGTCGCTGTGTATTTTTGGCAGTAAATAATCACCAATATTATTGATAATTTATTGGTTTGTATGATCGGCGTAATGATAAACGCTTGTCATAAAAAAAGGCCACGATGAGTGACCTTTCTGCATCATAGCATTAATAAAATAATGTTTTTAATAACATTGTATTATTTATTTTAAATGATGCTATTTTGCTTCAGCAGCGAGGGTCGCAAATGCAAAATCAGCGGCTTCTAATGTGGCATCAATTTCTTTGTCATTATGTGCTAATGAAGTAAAACATGCTTCGTATGCTGAAGGTGCAAGGTAAATCCCTTTATCTAGCATTAAATTAAAGAAACGCTTGAAACGTTCAATGTCACACTTAGTCACATCGTCATAGCACGTGACAGTATCTTGATCGATAAAGAAGAAACCAAACATGGCACCTACTTGGTTTACCGCTAATGGAATACCATGTTTGTCAGCAAGTGCTTTAAAGCCATCCGCTAAACGTTTAGTGGTATTCGCTAAGCGCTTTTCATTACCTTTTTCGATCAGTACGTTTAAGCATGCATGACCTGCTGCCATTGCCACAGGGTTACCTGATAGGGTACCTGCTTGATACACAGGACCTGTCGGTGCGATAAATTCCATTACATCACGACGACCACCAAAAGCACCCACAGGCATACCGCCACCGATGATTTTTCCTAAAGTAGTGATATCAGGTTTAACATTGTAATACGCTTGAGCACCACCTTGCGCCACGCGGAAGCCGGTCATTACTTCATCTAAAATTAATAGTGCGCCGAATTCATCACAAATTTCACGTAAGCCTTGAAGGAAACCAGGTACTGGTGGAATACAGTTCATATTGCCAGCAACGGGCTCAACGATAATACAAGCGATTTGATCAGGCTGCGCCATAAATGCTTCGCGCACAGAATCAAGATCGTTGTAAGTTGCCGTTAGAGTATGTTTGGCAAAATCAGCGGGAACACCCGGAGAGCTTGGTTGGCCAAGTGTTAATGCACCTGAACCTGCTTTTACCAAGAGGCAATCAGCATGACCGTGGTAGCAACCTTCAAATTTAAGGATTTTATCACGACCAGTAAAACCACGAGCTAGACGAATTGCACTCATGGTTGCTTCAGTACCTGAACTTACCATACGTACCATTTCCATTGAGGGTACTAATTCTGATACTAATTCAGCCATGGTAATTTCCATCGCCGTTGGCGCACCAAAGCTTAAACCTTGCTGGGCTGCATTAATAACCGCATCACGAATAGCAGCATGGTTATGCCCTAAAATCATTGGTCCCCATGAACCGACGTAATCGATATATGCATTGCCATCAGCATCAAAAATATAGGCACCATCGGCACGCTCAATAAATAGTGGTGTGCCACCAACACCGGCAAAAGCACGGACAGGTGAGTTGACGCCACCTGGAATTTTTTGTTGTGCTTTAGCAAATAAATCAGCTGACTTGTTCGTTTTGCTCATGTGAGATCCTATAAAAAAGTAAGGCGTTGATTCAATCCACAGAATTATCTGTCCTACTCAATCATAGGCAAGAGAAGTGTGGGGAGTGAAACTGCCTTATTGTACCTAAAGTGATGATGAAGAGAGAGTCATTTTACGGTTTAAAATGAAGCCTAATCTAAAATGGAAAGCCCTATTTTTGAGAGACTAGTCACAGATGCAAAGCTATTTCTCAACATTAGCAGTGTAAATCGTAACCACATTCGACTAGGCTGTAGTACTAATTCTATTTTCATCCTCTCGCTGTAATGGCGCTATCTTTATATAATACGGCTCTTCTAATGACTGAAAAATCGCGTGGTCTTCATATGCCTTTTCATTTCCAACCCAGTGGTTTGGTAAGGCGTTTTTTGACCAAAGATAAAATACCTGCTTCTGTTCTATTTCTTTCGGCTATAGTGGGTACTCTTACTGGTTTGGTCGGTACGTTATTTGAAATCGGTGTGCGGTGGGTTAGTGAGCAGCGTACTGTTTGGTTACGTGACGAGATCACCAGCGTGTTGCCATTATGGTTAGCAGCGTTTCTTGTGAGTGGCATACTCGCTTTTATTGGTTACTTTTTAGTATGCCGCTTTGCTCCTGAAGCCGGAGGTTCTGGTATACCAGAAATTGAAGGTGCGATGGATGAGATGCGCCCTGTTCGCTGGTGGCGAGTTATTCCGGTTAAGTTCTTCGGTGGTTTAGGCGCGTTAGGTTCTGGTATGGTTTTGGGCCGTGAAGGTCCGACGGTACAAATGGGCGGTAATATCGGTCGTATGATTTCAGATATTTTCCGTTTAAAAGATAAAGAAGGTCGTCACTCGTTATTAGCCGCTGGTGCTGCTGGTGGTTTAGCGGCTGCATTTAATGCCCCAATGGCGGGTATTATGTTTGTTATCGAAGAGATGCGGCCACAATTTCGTTACAGTTTAATCTCGGTTAAATGTGTAATGATTTCAGCGATGATGTCGACTATCGTGTTTCGATTTATCTCTGGCCAAAGTGCGGTTATTACCATGCCGCAATATGATGCGCCTGCGCTAACGTCGTTATGGTTATTTTTGGTGCTAGGCTTGCTATTTGGTGGTTTTGGGGTTCTTTTTAACCGCTTAATTATTTTTACATTAGATTGGTTTGTTAATATTCACCATAATAATCGCACTCGCTATTTAATTACGGGCGGATTATTAGGGGGCTGTTTTGGTCTATTATTACTTTATTTCCCTGAGCTAACTGGCGGTGGTGTGTTCCTTATCCCACCTGCAACCAATGGCGATTACAGCTTAAATATGTTGTTACTGTTGTTTTTTGCTCGTGTAGTGACAACATTATTATGTTTTGGCTCTGGTGCTCCCGGTGGTATTTTTGCACCGATGCTGGCGTTAGGTACTTTATTTGGTACGTTTTTTGGCACTGTAGCACTCGATATTTATCCTCACTTGGGAATTGCTCCGGGTTTATTTGCTATCGCAGGTATGGGGGCATTATTTGCAGCAACAGTGCGCGCACCGATTACGGGTATTTTGTTAGTTATCGAAATGACCAATAACTATCACCTTATTTTACCGTTAGTGGTAACAACATTGGGTGCGACTATGATGGCTCAAATGTTAGGTGGTCAGCCGATTTACTCCCAATTACTTCACCGTACCATTAAAAAAGAAAAATTAGGCCACGATTCACCACATGATGCCCCAGTTGAGACGGCTAATACTTGAACACAATAGTCAGGTATTAGATAATCAGCTTTAATTAATGGAAGTGTTTGAGAGGTTTTGTAATGAGCGATGTTAATTTGCCGCTGACTTTTTCTGATGTGGCTGCGAATAAAGTGAAAACGCTGATCGCTGAAGAAGAAAACCCAGAGTTAAAACTGCGTGTATATATTACCGGTGGCGGTTGTAGTGGGTTTCAATATGGCTTTACGTTTGATGAAAAAGTTAATGATGGCGATATGACCATTGAAAACAATGGCGTAACGTTAGTTGTCGATCCGATGAGCTTACAGTACTTAATTGGTGGTATCGTTGATTATACTGAAGGTTTAGAAGGGTCACGTTTCTTTGTTAATAACCCTAATGCAACCACAACATGTGGCTGCGGTGCTTCATTTAGCGTTTAA
>CAMQXY010000042.1 GCA_947039005.1 uncultured Photobacterium sp. | reverse complement strand
GCTTTAGCTTTGGCCTCTATCTTCGCTTGAGCATCTGCTTTCGCTTTGGCCTCTACAGCTTGTTGCTGCTGCAATTTACGCTGTTTTTCTGCTTCACGAGTCGCTTTTTCTGCGGTTAATTTATCTACTTTTAATTGCCTGATCCGTTCAGCATCCGCTTTACGTTGTGCTTCAAGGGCTGAGGTTTGTTGCTCTAAGCGGGCTTGGCGTGCCAGTTCTGCATTTTTAGCGGCTTGACGTTGCTGACGAATTTGCTGAGCTTGTTGATTCAGCATTGCCGGATCAACCATCGTAGCTTGGATTGTATTACCACCAGATTCTTTTTTATCGAGGCTAAAATCAGCCCCCCATAATAAAGCCACAATAAATAATACGTGAATGGCAACAGATATAATGACAGATGTCGAATAATTACTCTTTTTCATGCCTCAATTTCCGGGCTTATTTAATGGGTCAGTCATTAAACCTACCGATCCAACTCCTGCATGACTTAGTGCATCCAAGGTTTCTACAATATTTGCATAAGGAGTACGTCCATCACCGCCAACCATAACTAGGGTTTTAGGGTGACTAGCAAGCTCTGCTTTTACTCGGGCTACGAGCTCATCAAGACTAAGTCCATGCGCCATATCAGCATTATCAATACTGACCCCTAAATGACCATCTTTATCAACTTCGACAATAATAGGCGGTGTATTATTATCTTGATTTAATTGCGCTACAGTTTCAGCCGTTTGGGTTTTAGGTAAATCAACATCAACCCCTTGGCTTACAAACGGTGCAGTCACCATAAATATAATTAATAAAACCAACATGACATCAATATAAGGCACAACATTAATTTCAGCCGTTATTTTGCGTTTCTTCGGTTGATAAGCCATTGCTTATTACTCCTGATTCGCCGCAAATGCCTGACGGTGTAAAATACTTGAAAACTCTTCCATAAACGTCATATAAGTATGCTCAAGTTTAGTCACTTTATTGGTAAGGCTGTTATAAAACATCACCGCAGGAATAGCAGCAAAAAGTCCCATTGCGGTTGCAACTAATGCTTCAGCTATACCAGGTGCAACCATGGCTAATGTTGCCTGCTTTACAGCACCAAGAGCAATAAATGCGGTCATAATGCCCCATACTGTACCAAAAAGACCAATATAAGGACTGATTGAACCAACGGTAGCCAAAAACGGTAAATTCGTTTCTAGTTCATCGACTTCCTTTGATAATGAAACACGCATTGCACGCCCAGTACCTTCCATTACAGCTTCAGGCACTTGACCATTATTGCGATGTAAACGAGCAAACTCTTTAAAACCTGAGTAAAAAATTCGTTCAGATCCAGAAAGCTCATCTTTACGATCTTGAATTTCTTGATAAAGCTGAGAAAGATCAATACCAGACCAGAATCTATCTTCAAATTGAGCTGCATTACGTTCAGCACTTTTTAAAACTTGTGAACGTTTAATGATCATTGCCCAAGAGGCAATTGACATGCCAAGCAAAATAAGCATAACCAGTTTTACCAACAAACTTGCTTGTAAAAAAAGGTCTAAAATGGTTAATTCTGAATTCACTTAATTTATCTCCGGCTTTAATTGTGCAGGTAACGCTATCGGTTTCATGATGGTTGGATTAATGCAGGCAATTTTTACAACTGTACGGCAAAAGACCACATTATCGTCATTAACAAGTTCTTGATTAAATTCTATTGAGGCACGACGTACATTTTGAATGGTTGTATTAACAACAAGCTGATCGTCTAGTTTGGCACCGCGAATGAAATCAATATTCATACTACGCACCACAAAGCTCATATTATCTGCAAATAATTGTTGCTGATTTAAGCCAATATAACGCAACAGTTCAGTGCGAGCTCGCTCAAAAAATTTTAAGTAATTAGCGTGATATACCACCCCGCCCACATCAGTATCTTCATAATAAATGGTAATTGGCCATTTAAAAATATCTTGTTCTTTCATTTGGTATCCATAACCACCATGTCTACACGGTGCTAACAATCACGCATAATACTACTATACCCTAACTCATCCACAGATAGTTACCATGGCACCAATAGATAAGTGCATTTAGCTAAAAAATGAAATTTGTCAGGAGGTTCTGACAATCAAATTACAATTCTGTTCAGTTATCACGCAGTAAAAAAAGTTGTTAATGATAGTTATAAATAAAAAAAGCCTGCTTCCATTACGGTAACAGGCTTTCTTAGTCTCTACAGATTAAACGTTATAAAAAACGTAACCCGAGAATATACAGCAATATAGGCAGTGCGATATAAGGTGTAAAGAACACCTGAAAATACCACCGATGAGGAACAAAACCCATACCAAATACCATAGCACTGCAGGTTGCCCAAATCATTAGTGGTGCTAACCCTGCACTAAATCCACCAATATCTTCGGCAAATTGTCGAGGCTCCCACATTAATAACCCTGTAATAGTCAATGCCATTACTACTGCTAATAATTTAAGAGGCAACACACTTAATGGTGCATGAATTCGCTTAACCGCACGATCTATATTACTCACTGTCTTTATCCATATTTTCAGTCGTTTCAAGCCATAATGCATTGATAATACCGAAAGAACAAGCCAGGAAAACACCTAGAATCCAAGCGAAATACCACATAATTCGTCTACTCCTTAGTACAATGAATGCTTGTTATCTTCGATATATTTACTATCAAGACGACCAAACATTTTATAGTAACACCATGAGGTGTAAGCCAAGATTACAGGTACCATAACAAAGGCTACTACGGTCATAATCTGCAATGTGTATTCAGATGATGTTGCATCCCAAATCGTCAAACTTACATGTGGATCTAAGCTTGATGGCATGATAAATGGGAATGTTGCAAAACCAAATGTTAATACAACACCAACAACAGTTAGGCTTGAGAACAAGAATGCAAAACCTGCACGCTCAGCACGCGAACATAACGCTGTTAGTAATGGCATCACTACTGCGAGTATTGGTGCAATCCATAATATTGGATAATTGTTGTAGTTAATAAACAACGCACCTACTTGACGAACTACTTCTTTCGTTAATGGATCTGATGCTGCATTTGGCAACACTTGTGAGGTGATCACATAACCGTTAATACCTTGAGATACAAATCCCGCAATAATAAATACAACCGCCATCAATACTGCTGATACTGCCGCAACATTACGAGCACGAGCATGAATAGCATCGGTTGTTTTCATCTGTAGGAATGTTGCGCCTTGAGTAATAACCATCAATAAGCTAACAACACCACAAAGTAATGCAAACGGATTCAATAAACCAAAGAATGACCCAGTGTATGTCGTCATCATAAATTCGTTTACTTCAAACGGTACACCTTGCATAAGGTTACCAAAAGCAACACCAAAAATAAGTGGCGGTACAAAGCTACCAACGAAGATTGCTTTATCCCACAAGCTACGCCATTTTGGATCGGTCAGCTTAGAACGGTAATCAAAACCTAACGGACGTAACCAAAGAGAGGCTAGCGTCAGGATCATTGCTACATAAAAACCAGAAAATACAGTTGCATAAACTAATGGCCATGCAGCAAATAATGCACCACCAGCGGTGATCAACCAAACTTGGTTGCCATCCCAGTGTGGTGCAATTGAGTTAATCATTACACGGCGTTCGCTATCTGTCTTACCAATAATTGGTGACAGCATACCCACACCCATATCAAAACCATCTGTGATTGCAAAACCGATGCACAATACACCAATTAGCACCCACCAGATGACTCGCAAGCTTTCATAATCAAACATTATTCTGTCTCTCCCTGCTTACACTTCAACCTGACGTGAAACCACATCTTCTGCCGTATCTTTTTGTTCAAAATGATAACGACCTGTCTTCAAGCTACTTGGACCTAAACGTGCAAACTTAAGCATCAAGTAAACTTCGGCAATCAAGAACAAAGTATAAAGTCCGATAATTGCAGCTAACGAGAACCATAATTGCGATGGTTCAAGATTTGATGCGGCCATATGTACTGGCAGTATTTCACCTACAGCCCACGGCTGACGACCATATTCGGCAACAAACCAACCCGCTTCAATCGCAATCCAAGGTAATGGAATACCAAACAATGCGGCTTTAAGTACCCACTTATTACCCGTAATTTTATGACGGCAAGATTGCACAAATGCAGCACCAATAATGGCAAACATTAAGAAACCAGCACCGACCATGATACGGAAGCTAAAGAATAACGGCCATACACGAGGAATAGAGTCATCAACGGCTTTTTGAATTTGTTCTGGTGTAGCATCAACAACTTTATCAGTATAAGGCTTCAATAATAAGCCATAACCTAAGTCACCTTTTACTTCATCAAATGCGGCAATGTTAGCTGGTGTTCTTTCGCCTGCGCGCAATTTCTCAAGTAAACCATAGGCAACCATACCGTTACGAATACGTACTTCATGTTGTTTCTTCAGATCACGAATACCCGTTACTTGTGTATCAAGTGAGCGTGTCGCAATAATACCCATTAGGTACGGGATCTTAATCGCGTAATCTGTTTCCATCGTTTCTTGGTTAGGGAAACCAAAGGCAGTAAATGCCGCCGGAGCAGGTTCTGTATGCCACTCAGCTTCAATCGCTGCTAGCTTAGTTTTCTGAACGTCACCTAATTCATAGCCCGATTCATCACCCAAGATCATTACTGATACAATAGATGCAAGACCAAAGGCTGCAGCAATTGCGAATGAACGACGTGCAAAGGCAATATCACGCCCTTTCAACATGTAGTATGAACTTACGCCAAGAATAAACATTGCACCACAAACATAGCCTGATGCCACAGTGTGAACAAATTTAACCTGAGCAACAGGGTTAAAGACAACTTCCGCAAAGCTCACCATTTCCATACGCATGGTTTCGTAATTGAAATCCGCGCCTACAGGGTTTTGCATCCAACCATTAGCGATTAGGATCCACAATGCAGAGAAGTTAGACGCTAATGCAACTAACCATGTCACTGTAAGGTGTTGACGTTTTGATAGACGATCCCAGCCAAAAAAGAACATACCGACTAAAGTGGATTCAAGGAAAAACGCCATCAGTGCTTCGATTGCCAATGGCGCACCGAAAATATCACCAACATAGTGAGAATAATAAGCCCAGTTCGTACCAAACTGGAATTCCATGGATAGGCCAGTAGCCACACCCAATGCAAAGTTAATCGCGAAAAGCTTACCCCAGAACTTTGTCATGTCCTTATAGATTTGCTTACCTGTCATAACATAAACTGATTCCATGATGGCAAGTAAAAACGCCATACCTAGAGTCAGGGGAACGAACAAAAAGTGATACATCGCAGTTAATGCGAACTGTAACCGCGATAGTTCGACGACATCAGTGATCATTGATAACTCCTTTTTTCACCAGCTGACTGGCGCAGTACTACACAGTGTACCGATTATTGGGCTTAGCCAATTGTAGATAACAAACCGCAATATTGATGATCTTCCTGATCGCTTTTATCATAATGATAATGGCGCCCATTCAATTGTTACGGATTTGTATTGGAAATATTGTTTTACTGTTATTCTACAGCTAATAAAGTCAAGGCTAATATTACAGATATCAGCAATAATCTTCAAAGTATTTATTAATAGTTTTGCTTTGATATTTATCAAAAAAAACACCACCGGAACACACCGAAAGCAATGAATTTGATATAGATCAATAAATGATGAGTTTTTTAGCTCTGAACTTAAAAAAATTGCCACTTAGACTTTAATAAACGAATTACAGTCTGATATATAACAACACAATCTATTTTTATTTACTCACAAATAAACTAATAACATAATCACTACCACACAAAGCTACAATGTAAAAAACCATTTATAAACAATAAACTACGAAATACTAATAACAAATAATTGCATACTTAAAAGGTATTGTAACAAAGTAGAAATAATCTTTTTTCATTACTACTTATTGAGAATAGTAACGGAAATGTCTTATATAATAGTGTATTAGCTAAGAATTAATTAACAAATACGAGAGTTCATGTTTAATTACGTCCCAACCGATCATTTTGTATTAAATAGATTGTAATTATAAAAAAATATTTTATACCAATTATTCTAATTCTATAACGACACATTCAACATTTAGGTTAAAATATAATCACTTCCATATCTAAACGCTAATAATATTATGCTGTTTTTTACAATATCAAAATCTAATAACGACTTTATTATCATTCCTAACAACCACTAATGTTATTAAATAGTAATAAAACTCATATATATTAACATTAGCGTTACTGATAATCTTATTTGTACAAAATAAAGATATAAAAAAACGAGACTCTTATTGTCTCGTTTTTTTATACTAATGCAGACCTTTATCGTTATTTTGCTTTAGGCATATCAAGCCCAAAATGCAAATATGCACGCTGAGTTGCAATTCTCCCACGCGGGGTTCGCTGTAAAAAACCTTGTTGGATTAAATAAGGTTCAAGTACATCTTCAATGGTGTCTTTCTCTTCACCGATTGCAGCAGCAAGGTTATCAAGCCCAACTGGACCGCCCATAAATTTATCGATGATTGCCATCAATAATTTACGATCCATATAATCAAAACCACTGCTATCTACATCAAGCATATCAAGTGCTTTATTGGCAATTTCAGGGCAAATATGACCATTGCTTTTAACTTCAGCATAATCACGTACACGACGTAATAATCGGTTAGCAATACGCGGTGTACCACGAGCACGCATTGCCATTTCCATTGCCCCGCCCTCTTCGAGGGATAAACCAAGGTAATTCGCACTACGGGATACGATGTCTTTTAAATCGCCAACTTTGTAATACTCTAAACGTTGAGTAATACCAAAACGATCCCGCAATGGTGACGTTAACGACCCAGCACGGGTTGTTGCCCCGATTAATGTAAATGGTGGTAAATCGATTTTGATCGAACGGGCAGCAGGTCCTTCACCAATCATAATATCTAATTGATAATCTTCCATCGCTGGATACAGTATTTCTTCAACCTGCGGGCTTAAACGATGGATTTCATCAATAAATAATATATCGTTCTCTTCCAAATTCGTCAGCAATGCAGCAAGATCGCCCGCTTTTTCAAGCACAGGTCCTGATGTAGTACGAATGCTAACACCCATTTCATTCGCAACAATATTCGCTAATGTGGTTTTACCTAACCCTGGAGGACCAAAGATCAATAAGTGATCTAAGGCTTCATTACGTAATCTTGCCGCTTGAATAAAGATCTCCATTTGATCACGAACATGATCTTGCCCCTGATAATCGTTCAGTAACTTAGGACGAATAGCACGATCAATAATCTCATCTTCACGAGGAGTCTCAAAATTACCAGAAACCAATCTATCGGCTTCAATCATAATAAATACCTATTACAGAGTGGGCGATTACACCATTGAACGCAGTGCATCACGAATCATCGCTTCACTGGTCATTTCAGGTTGAGCAACTTGTGCAACCACTTTAGCGGCTACTTGTGGTTTATAACCTAAAACAATTAATGCACTGACGGCTTCATCTTCAGCACGTGCTTGAGTCGCTGGATGTTGAATTGCGGCATTGGAAGCTGCGGTGTCTAGTGCCGCAGTAAATAAATCACCTTCCCCCCAACCTTTAAGACGATCTTTCATCTCAACCACTAATCGTTCAGCTGTTTTCTTACCCACACCGGGGATTTTCACTAATGTAGTAACATCTTCCAATTCTACGCTACGTACAAATTGACTTGCGGTCATTGCTGATAAAATCGCTAAGCCTAGTTTTGGTCCAACGCCGTTCGCTTTAATCACTTCACGGAATAATTCACGCTCACTTTTTTTATTAAATCCATATAATAATTGTGCATCTTCACGCACCACAAAATGAGTAAAAATAATCGCTTCTTGGCCTACCTGTGGTAACTCATAGAAACAACTCATTGGCATCTGTACTTCATAACCAATGCCGCCCACTTCTAGTAGTACTTCTGGTGGCTGTTTTTCAATCACAATTCCGCGTAGTCGGCCAATCACAACATCATCTCTATAATAGGAAGTAAACTGGCACTAGAATAGTAAACTACTGGATCAATATCCAGCCCTTTATGTCTGATATCAATCAAACAGAATTGAAATTGTTAGCATGATTACCGAAATGAAAATTCAGTCGATAAAAAAGCAGCCGAGGCTGCTTTGTATTACTCTTTTTATGACTATAGAGATAGTTGCCATAAGAGATGATATAGATTAATTAACGGTAACGCCCACGACGAACACTGGTCGCTTTTCCTGCCATTGCAATTAAACTTTTATGCGTATGAGCATGACAAATAGCAATCGCTAAGGCATCGGCAGCATCAGCTTGTGGCTTCCCTTCAAGCTTAAGCACCGAACATACCATGTGCTGAACTTGCACTTTATCTGCGCCACCATTACCAACAACAGCTTGTTTAATTAACCGCGCCGCATATTCACTAACAGGTAAATCTGCATTTACGGCTGCAACAATTGCACTGCCTCTTGCTTGTCCAAGCTTGATCGCAGAACTGGCATTTTTACCCATAAATACTTCTTCAATCGCAAAACAGTCGGGTTGAAATTGAGTGATAACCTCAGAAACCCCTGCATAAATCTGTTTTAAGCGACCAGGAATATCAGGGCATGATGTACGAATACAGCCACTACCTAAATATTCTAATTTACGACCAACTTGTCGAATAACCCCGTATCCCGTAATACGCGAACCCGGGTCAATACCTAAAATAATAGACATGAATCCAATATTACCACTTGGTTAATATATCAATTTTCCGTTGCTGTTCGTTATCTTCAAATGCTGATGTTTAACCGATGCCTCAGCATCAACATTGATAACCACCCATAAACATTGATATAAACATACAAATAAGCCGACCACTTATTGCTAAGGGTCGGCCAGTTATTAACTATCATTAATGACGCTTAATAATAGTTAAGATCGTAAAGTGAGTTGATTTAACAACTCACTTATTCTTGATCTATTTTCTTCTTTGCAATCTTAACGGCAATTGAAAGTTCTTCCAATGACGCTGGGTTTGCTAGGCTTGGCGCATCTGTCAATAGACATGCAGCGGCTGTTGTTTTAGGGAACGCAATAACATCACGAATGTTATCAGTACCACAAAGTAGCATTACCAAACGGTCAAGACCAAATGCAAGACCTGCGTGTGGTGGTGTACCAAACTTCAATGCATCAAGTAGGAAGCCAAACTTCAAACGTTGCTCTTCAGTTGAGATACCTAAAATATCAAACACTGTTGATTGCATTTCAGAATTATGGATACGTACAGAACCGCCGCCCACTTCATAACCATTGATAACCATATCGTATGCATTAGATAATGCATCAGCAGGGTTAGCCGCTAATTCTTCTGGTGTTAGGTTAAGAGGAGCTGTAAATGGGTGGTGCATTGCAGACAATGAACCATCTTCATTTTCTTCAAACATTGGGAAATCAACAACCCAAAGTGGTTTCCATGCAGACTTATCTGTTAACGCTAGATCTTCACCCAGTTTAAGACGAAGTGCACCCAGAGCTTCAGTAACAACACGCTTGCTATCAGCACCAAATAGGATGATATCGCCAGATTCTGCTTGAGTACGCTCAAGTAAGTTCTCAACAATTTCTGCGTTTAAGAACTTAGCCACTGGAGATTGAACCCCCTCAATACCTGCAGCGCGGTCGTTAACTTTCATCCATGCTAAGCCTTTCGCACCGTAAATACCTACAAACTTAGTGTATTCATCGATTTGCTTACGGCTTAGAGACGCACCGCCAGGTACGCGGATCACAGCAACGCGACCTTTAGGATCATTTGCTGGTGCTGAGAATACTTGGAATTCAACATCTTTAAGGATGTCTGCAACATCTACTAACTCTAGTGGGTTACGTAGATCAGGCTTATCAGAACCGAAACGACGAGCGGCTTCTTCAAATGACATAACAGGGAATGCACCAAGATCTACGTTTAGTAGTTCTTGCCACATTTCTGTGATCATTTTTTCAGTTGTCGCGCGTACTTGATCAGCAGACATGAACGATGTTTCGATATCGATTTGAGTAAATTCAGGCTGACGATCAGCACGTAAATCTTCATCACGGAAACATTTAACGATTTGGTAGTAACGGTCAAAACCAGACATCATCAGCAGCTGCTTAAACAACTGTGGTGATTGTGGTAATGCGTAGAATTTACCTTTATGTACACGACTTGGTACTAAGTAGTCACGTGCACCTTCTGGTGTCGCTTTTGTTAGTACTGGTGTTTCGATATCAAGGAATGCGTTGTCATCAAGGAAACGACGTACAAAGCTTGATGCTTTAGCACGTAGCTTGATACGATCGCTCATTTCTGGACGACGAAGATCTAAATAACGGTATTTTAGACGTTGCTCTTCTGAGTTCTTTTGGTTGAAATCAAGTGGTAACGCTTCTGAACGGTTGATAATTTCCAGGCCAGTTGCATAAATTTCAACTTCACCTGTTGCCATGTCTTTATTACATTGGCTTTCAGGACGCTCACGCACTTCACCCGTTAGACGAATACAAAACTCGTTACGTAATTGGTTAGCCAGTGTGAAGATCTCTGTCATATCAGGATCAATAACAACCTGAACCACACCTTCGCGATCACGCATATCAATAAAGATAAGACCGCCCAAATCACGGCGACGGTTAACCCAACCGCATAAATCTACTGTTTGTCCTGCAAGGGACTTATTTAGGTGTCCACAATAATGGGTGCGCATAAGAAATTCCCGATCTATATATTTAGCATGCTTGTACTCGTGCTACAGCTTACTGTTAACCCAAGTACAACTGGTTCAATCCCGACCGCTTGCTGTCTAATTTACGCATAAAATTGGATAGCAAGCCGGCCAAGAGGCAAAAATAACAAGCTATTATACCCAAACAGCCTCAGTTTGCGAAGTTAACCGCACGTTTATTCGTACTATCAGCAACCAATCAAAACAGATCATTACTGAAATTATTTCCAATGACGGCAATTTAAGCATTTTAACGACAAATACGATAAAGTGATCATGAATGAACGGTTATCACCGCTTACAGTAACATCTCGCAACAATAACATCTCGCCACAACAATATCTCGCCACAACAATAACACTACCTGATTTAGCTAAACCTCAACACCAGCAACAAAATCAACAAATATCGTTGTTATAACCCTCATATAATCCAACCCTCCAACAACAATTATTAAAGACAAAGGGTGCTATTTTCTCTACAATACGCGGCTTTTCAAGGGTGATGGATCACCTGATAGCGGCTCTTTCACTCAAGTCTCTATCGTAGTCCCTGTAGGATCCCTGTTCTTTATATATGATGAGGTTCGTGAGAATGGCAAGCCACGACAATATTTTTGCTACGCCAATTGCAAAGCTCGGCGACTTTACGTTTGATGAACGTGTTGCTGAAGTTTTCCCCGATATGATTCAACGCTCGGTGCCGGGTTATAGCAATATTATTTCTGCAATTGGTATGCTCGCAGAACGCTTTGCTAAACCGCATTCAAAAGTGTTCGATCTTGGTTGTTCACTCGGTGCTGCCACGTTATCGATGCGTCGTCATATTCACCAAGAAGGCTGTGAAATTATTGCTATTGATAATTCAGCGGCCATGGTTGAACGTTGCCGTTTGTTAGTGAACGCCTATCGTTCTGAAACCCCCGTACAAGTTATTGAAGCAGATATTCGTCATGTCGATATCCAAGATGCTTCAGTCGTTGTGCTTAACTTTACACTCCAATTTCTATCTCCTGATGATCGCCTCGCCTTATTAGAAAAAATCTATGCAGGTTTACGTCCTGGCGGCATATTGATCTTATCAGAAAAGTACATTTTTGATGATGAACGCGCAAATGAACTGCTGATCGATCTTCATCACGACTTTAAACGCGCCAATGGCTATAGCGAATTAGAAATCAGTCAAAAGCGTAGCGCGATAGAAAACGTAATGCGCCCTGACACCATTGAAACTCACAAACAACGTTTCAATGATATTGGTTTTTCTAGCTCTGAAGTGTGGTTCCAATGCTTCAACTTTGGCTCAATGTTTGCGATTAAATAAGGTTTACAGTTCCAATATGTTTAGTTTTTCTGCTTTTTATCAACTCCTCGCTCAACATGAGACACTACGTCCATGGTTAAACACCTTGCCACAACAATTAAGTGACTGGGAACAACAAGAGCATGGCGATATGGCTCGTTGGGTGCGCGCATTGCAAAAATTCCCAACCGATAAGCCCGATCTTATTGATCTAAAAAATGAAGTCAGTGTTCGTAATGAAGTGCCGATTGCAGATGGTGAGAAGAAACGTTTAGAAAGCCTATTACGTTTACTTCACCCATGGCGTAAAGGTCCATTCACAATGCACGATATTCATATCGATACCGAATGGCGCTCTGATTGGAAATGGGATCGTGTATTACCGCACATTACACCACTAGCGGGTCGTAGTGTATTAGATGTGGGTTGTGGTAACGGCTACCACATGTGGCGCATGCTAGGTGAAGGCGCTAAGTTAACAGTAGGTATTGATCCATCAAGCCTATTCTTAATTCAATTTGAAGCCATTAAACGTTTAATGGGTCAAGATGAACGCGCCTATTTATTACCATTAGGTATTGAACAATTACCTGAGCTAAAAGCGTTTGACACGGTATTTAGCATGGGGGTGTTATATCACCGCCGTTCACCGTTAGATCATATCCTCCAATTGAAAAATCAATTGCGTGCCGGTGGTGAAGTCATTTTAGAAACGCTGGTCATTGATGGTGATGAAAATACAGTGCTAGTACCAACCCACCGCTATGCACAAATGCATAATGTCTATTTTTTCCCTTCCGCTAAAGCATTAAAGGTATGGATGGAAAAATGTGGCTTTGTTGACGTTCGTATTGTCGATGAAAACACCACCACGACTGACGAACAAAGATCAACCAACTGGATGACGAACAATTCCTTGCCGGAATATTTAAATCAAGAAGATAGCTCAAAAACGATAGAGGGTCATCCAGCCCCAAGACGTGCGATTCTCATAGGGCGAAATCCTGACTAACGACTGACAAAGGGATGCTGTTCGCGTCCCTTTTTTGATGTAAACTAATGTTGTTATTATATAAAACAGACGCACATAGGAGATATGATGCTTCGTCTTAGCGTATCAGTCATTGCAGTAGCAATACTTTCAGGATGTACCTCAAACGCAACGCTAGAGAAAAATCACCAACAAACTTTAGTGGCAATCAATAATGTCGAAACTCATATTGATACTAAAATTAATACGGTTTCTACACAGATTGACAATCAGCAACAATATATAGGCCAACTTGAAAGAAAATTAGCATCTATCTCAAAAGATGTAACCTTTCTTAAACATAAAAGCCTCACTCAACCTAAAGTCATTGTTGAAAAACAAATTATTAGGGTTCCGGTTGAGCAGCCAGTTGCTGATTCTAAAACTGCCAATGGTAAGGTAATTTTAGGACAAGAAGAATGGGTATGGATTGATTCAGTTAAGAGCCATTTTAAAGCACGTGTCGATACTGGTGCGACAACATCATCACTCAATGCAATTGATGTACAAACGTTTGAACGAGATGGTAAAGAATGGGTTCGTTTTAATTTAAGTCATGACTCTGCAATTGATACACCAGAAGAAATTGCAGTGAATAACAAAGCAAAACCAGAAACCATTGAAGCTCCTATTTTCCGCTGGGTACGTATTCGTCAGTCAACCTCTGAAGAAGCCGTTCGCAGACCAGTGATTGAAGCATGGATTACTTTAGGTAATTTACACGAAAAAACACAATTTACACTCGCTGATAGAACGAAGATGGACTTCCCGGTGTTACTTGGGCGTGAATTCTTTAAAGATATTGCGTTGGTCGATGTAGGTAAACAATTTGTTCAGGGAAAGACTGAGCCTAAGCCAGTCCAAGTTAACAAATAAATCAAGAGGCTGTCATGACGTCTAGAATACCTTTTTATATACTCATCTCCCTGCTGATAATTTCAGGCATTGGATTAAGCGTATATCGCCATGATGTCTATGGCGTACCATGGACTCCCGGTAAAGAGCGTGCTGTTTGGGAAGTAGAAGCTCGTGTGCAATTTGATGCTATCGGCGACCCTGTACAAGTAAAAATGTCAGCACCGACAACACAGCAAGGCTTTACGCTAATCGATGAAAGTACATCATCACCTCCAAATTACTCTGTTGTAATCCACAACACTAAAGATGGTCGTGAAGCAGATTGGGCAACACGTACAGCTATTGGTAAGCAAGTGTTGTATTACAAAACCCAATTACTGGTCGATGATCATGCTAAATATAAACCTGTACCACCTAATGGTGAGCCAGCTGAGGTTAGCTTAAGTAATCCACAACAAACAGCAGCGACAGCACTATTAACACAAGCTCGCAATTTATCTGCTGATGATGTGACGTTAGCACGTGAGTTAATTCGTGAGTTACATGATAAACAAAATCAAAATGCAGCATTGTTGCTTAATACGATGTCGCCTGCAGATGTGGTGACTGACTTATTATCAATTGAAGGTATTAACTCTCGTATTGTCAGTGGATTAACGCTTGAAGATGGTCGTCGCCGTCAAAGCGTATCACCGATGGTTGAGGTGTGGGATAAACAACAGAAAAACTGGCAATTGTTTAACCTCACCACAGGCGAGCAAGGCAAACCTGAAAATGTGATGATTTGGAACCAGCAAGGTAATGCATTGCTTGATGTTGTTGGTGGTCGTAACTCACACATCAGCTTCTCAATTATTGCGCAAGACATTACGCCACAACGTGCAACGCAAGAAAAAATCAAAGTTGAAGATCTTTTAAACTTCTCAATTCATAGTTTGCCTCTTGAAGAGCAAGCGATGTTCAAAACCATCATGCTAGTACCTATTGGTGCATTAATTGTGGTGTTTTTGCGGATCATTGTGGGGTTAAAAACATCGGGTACATTCATGCCAGTGTTGATTGCGGTTGCATTTGTGCAAACTCAGCTGTTAACCGGTATTATTGGTTTCCTATTGATTGTCGGTACTGGTTTGATCATTCGAAGTTACCTCTCGAAACTCAACCTACTTCTGGTCGCCCGAATATCCGCGGTCATAATAACGGTAATATTGATTATTTCGATATTCACCGTGGTCGCATTTAAGATTGGCTTAATTGAAGGTCTAACAATCACTTTCTTCCCAATGATTATTCTTTCATGGACAATCGAACGGATGTCAATCCTATGGGAAGAAGAAGGTGCAAAAGAAGTGTTTATTCAAGGTGGTGGTTCACTGTTAACATCAGTGTTGATTTACCTTGCAATGACAACGCCAATTGTACGCCACTTAACGTTTAACTTTATTGGTGTTCAATTCCTGATTCTGGCAGCTATCTTGATCCTAGGTAACTACACGGGTTATCGCTTAAGTGAGCTTAAACGCTTTAAGCCACTCGCTGAGGACTAATCTATGTCATTTTTTTCACAGTTTACTTCACCTAAAAAACTGCGTGATCGTGGCATTATGGGAATGAACATAAGAAATCATAGCTATATTGGTCGTTACAATGATCGTAGTCGCTTTCCGCTTGTAGATGACAAGCTAAAAACGAAGTTCATTGCTCAACAAGCGGGGGCAACCGTCCCTGATTTGATTGGCGTTATCGATAGCCAAGCCACGGTTAAGCATATTCATCATATGGTTAAAGACTGGCCGGGGTTTGTTATTAAGCCCGCGCGCGGGTCTGGTGGTAAAGGTATTCTGGTTATTGTAAAGCATAAAGACGGCATTTATGTAAAACCGTCTGGCGCAGAAATCAATCAACAAGATGTTGAACGTCACATTACCAATACCCTTGCGGGACTGTTCTCGCTCGGGGGTAAAAATGATGTTGCCATGGTCGAAAACCTGATTCAGTTTGATAATGTATTTGATGGATTTAGTTATGAAGGTGTGCCTGATGTACGCGTGATCGTATTTAAAGGCTACCCTGTTATGGCAATGATGCGTTGCTCAACATCAGCCTCTGATGGTAAAGCAAACTTACACCAAGGTGCCGTTGGGGTTGGAATTGATATTGCCTCAGGTCATGCCATTCGTGCGGTGCAATTTAACCAACCGATTGAGCGCCATCCTGATACAGATCGCCTATTAAGTGAGCTTAAAGTCCCGCAATGGAACAAACTGTTAGTGCTTGCGGCAAGTGCGTGGGAAATGACAGGCTTAGGCTATATGGGCACTGATATGGTATTAGATAAAACCAAAGGTCCAATGGTATTAGAGCTGAATGCGCGTCCTGGATTAGCCATTCAAATTGCCAATGGTACGGGTTTATTGCCACGTTTGCGCCATATTGAATCTCTAGGTGTAACTGCACATACACCAACACCAGAAGAACGGGTAGCTTATTGTGCCCATCAATTTGGTGCAAAACCTGAGTTTTAATATGCTATTAACGCTATAACATTATTAGCCCTGACTTGTTCAGGGCTTTTTATTATTTACAATAAATAATTAAAGTTATGCTTATTATTGTCGATAATTTAGGTATCACATTTTATATAGACGCCTATTTTTCACATGCAAACTCAATCACTTGATAATCTACAGCTGATTAATGAAATCCAACTCGGTACTAACCTCAACCATGCGGTTGAAGGTGGACGCCGTGCTGATTTTTCTTTAATGCTGGCACTGTTATCTTCAGATTTGCATGAAAATATTCCCGTAGACACAACGCCGATTGAAACACAATCATCTCAACAACTGCGAGCTTATTTTGAAATCCCTGCATCACAACCACTGACATCAACACCATTATGTTATCAACGTGCCGCTAAGCAAGCTCAAGCTTTTCATCAAGCAAGCTTAACCAGCGCCCGTTTACTGGCACAATTACAACCGACAGCGCTATCTTACCCACCACAACAAACAAAAGGTTTACCGGAAGATTTATTTCATAACCTATCTATTCATGAACGTCGTAAACTGCCGCCAGTTGAACCCAAACCACTGCAAGCAACACCGCAAGATCTATACTTAGCGTTAATTACCTCTAAACGTCTTAGCGAAATGAGTTGGGCTGCTTAAGTCAATATTTGCAGTTGATCAAAGATAAAACATCCCATTTATGCAGTAAAAACACCCCCTCTATTTGTTCGTGACCTTGCTCATAATTTCTCCTTTATTATTATTAGTTTGCGACCTTATTGACTAGTATTAGTCTCAGTAACTGCCTTAGAGATAACTATGATAATTTTGATACTAATAAGGCATAAAGCGGACTATTAAAATATTAAGGCTAGGAATATATGCATATCGGACAATCAGTCGCTATTATTACCGATGCTGGTAATCCTATTGGTAAAGCAGTAGCACTTCATTTCGCATCATTAGGGGCAACCTTAGCACTAGTTGATAACGACGAAGTTGAACTAAAAAAAACCTTACAATCATGTCGTAAAATTAGTGATGCATCAGCGGCGTTTTATCTACAATGCTACGATGAAGCCAGCATTCAAACATTATTTCAGCGAATAAGTGAGCGCTTTGGAACGGTTAATATTTTATTGAACACGTGGACTGGTACTGAAATACCACATCTATTATCGCCCACCTCGATCACTGATTTTAATAATGTTATGCAAAATAGTGCTGCGAGCTTTTTCATCTTTGGAAAAATAGCCGCTAAATTCATGCAACATCAACCCCACCAAAGTGTCATTATTAATCTAGCATTAAGCCATGAAAATCATCATCCTCATACACCGACGACCAGTAAAACGGTTGTTAGTGGCTTAACCCAAAATTGGGCAAACGAGCTGGCTGATTTTAATATTCGGGTCGGTGGCATTGTACCGATTAATCTTCAAGATAAATCTTATGATCAGCATGCTATTGTCAATGTTCCGATGCAAGATGAAATTGCACGAAATGTTGAATACATTGTACGTAATGATTCATTTAGTGGCAGGATGCTTGAGTCAGAGATAGGCGTTTAAACAATAGTAAAACAATAATCTAATCCAACAGGCTGAGTATTAATACTTGGCCTTTTTTAGATTCATAGGTTATATCAATCACAATAAGTTTCTGACCTATTTCGTCATTCCCTACAGTGAATGCCCGCGAGGGCGATAGGGAATCTAATGCTTTTTAAAGATGACCACTTAATTAATGGGATTGGTATTAATCTTAATTCTTTATTGATCCTGTAACTCATTTCCTCCTAAACAAAAAGCCCGTCTATTGCTAGACGGGCTTTATTATTTTTTAATCAGTAAAGAGGATTAAGCTTTCGCTTTTTTACCTTTAGTAGCAATAACTACTGGCTCTGATTTCTTGATTACTGTTGTACCTTCAAACGCTTCACCTTCAATGAAAGGTGTACCGTAGTAAGACGCTAGTAATACTTCTTTAAGCTCAGAGATTAGAGGGTAGCGTGGGTTTGCACCAGTACACTGGTCATCAAACGCTTCTACTGCTAACTCATCAACTTTCGCTAGGAAATCAGCTTCAGCAACACCAGCTTCTTTAATTGATGTTGGAATCTGAAGGTTAATTTTCAGTTCTTCTAACCAAGTCAATAGACGCTCAATCTTCTGTGCAGTACGGTCACCAGCATGTGATAGACCCAAGTGGTCAGCAACTTCAGCATAACGACGACGAGCTTGTGGGCTTGCGTACTGTGAGAATGCAGTTTGCTTAGTTGGGTTATCATTTGCATTGTAACGAATAGTGTTTGAAATCAACAATGCGTTAGCAAGACCGTGTGGTACGTGGAACTCAGCACCTAGTTTGTGTGCCATTGAGTGACAAACACCTAGGAATGCGTTCGCAAATGCGATACCAGCGATAGTTGCAGCATTGTGTACTTTCTCACGTGCGATTGGGTCAGCAGCACCATTCGCGTAGCTTGATGGTAGGTATTCTTTAAGCATCTTAAGTGCTTGTAGAGCTTGACCATCAGAGTATTCGTTAGCAAGAACAGATACGTAAGCTTCTAGTGCGTGAGTTACTGCATCGTAACCACCAAACGCTGTTAGTGACTTAGGCATGTTCATCACAAGGTTCGCATCAACGATAGCCATGTGAGGTGTTAATTCGTAATCTGCTAGTGGGTACTTAGCACCTGTTTTATCGTCAGTTACAACAGCAAACGGTGTTACTTCAGAACCTGTACCAGATGTAGTAGTGATACATACTAGCTCAGCTTTCTTACCCATTTTAGGGAACTTGTAGATACGCTTACGGATATCCATAAAGCGCATTGCTAGTTCTTCGAAATGCGTTTCTGGGTGCTCGTACATAACCCACATGATTTTAGCTGCATCCATTGGTGAACCACCACCTAGTGCAATAATCACGTCAGGTTGGAAGCTTTGCATCGCTTCAGCACCTTTTTGTACAACAGACAATGTTGGATCTGCTTCTACATCAAAGAAAGTCTGTACTTCCATACCTTGTGCTTTAAGTAGCGCAACAATTTCTTCAGTGTAACCGTTGTTGAATAAGAAACGGTCTGTAACTAAGAATGCACGCTTCTTACCTTCTAGATCGCTAAGAGCGATTGGAAGGCTACCACGACGGAAGTAGATTGATTTAGGTAGTTTGTGCCACAACATATTTTCAGCTCGCTTCGCTACTGTCTTCTTGTTGATTAGGTGCTTAGGACCTACGTTCTCAGAGATAGAGTTACCACCCCATGAACCACAACCAAGTGTTAGCGAAGGTGCAACGTTAAAGTTGTAAAGGTCACCGATACCACCATGAGTAGTTGGGATGTTTACAAGAATACGTGCAGTTTTCATTTTATCGCCGAAGTATTTAATACGGTCAGCGTTAGTATCTTGGTTTGTGTATAGGCCAGATGTATGACCGATACCACCGATTTCAACCATTGTTACTGCTTGGTCAACGGCATTTTCAAATGAAGACGCGCGGAACATACCTAATGTAGGAGATAGTTTCTCGTGTGCGAACTCGTCGTCGTAAGAAACTTGCTCACCTTCACCGATAAGGATCTTAGTGTTAGCTGGTACTGTAATACCTGCCATCTCAGCAATTTTAGTTGCTGGCTGACCTACGATATCTGCGTTTAGGTTACCGTTAATCAATAAGATTTTACGTACTTTATTCGCTTCGTCTTTAGAAAGAACATAACCATTGTGAGAAGCAAAACGTGCTTTCACTTCGTCATATACTTCATCCATAACGATAACTGCTTGCTCAGAAGCACAAACAACACCGTTATCAAATGTCTTAGACATAAGTACTGATGCTACTGCACGCTTAATATCAGCAGTTTCATCAATAACAACAGGAACGTTACCAGCACCAACACCGATAGCAGGCTTACCTGAAGAGTAAGCAGCTTTAACCATGCCTGGACCACCAGTTGCAAGGATAAGGTTGATATCATCATGCTTCATTAATGCATTTGAAAGTTCAACTGATGGTTGGTCAATCCAACCAATGATGTCTTTCGGTGCGCCCGCTGCAACTGCTGCATCAAGTACAAGTTTAGCTGCTGCGTTAGTTGAATTTTTAGCACGTGGATGTGGCGAGAAAATAATCGCGTTACGTGTTTTAAGAGAGATAAGTGATTTAAAGATAGCTGTAGACGTTGGGTTCGTTGTTGGAACGATACCACAGATGATACCTACAGGCTCTGCAATAGTCATAGTGCCGAACTCTTCGTTCTCTTCTAAGATACCGCAAGTCTTTTCATCTTTATATTTGTTGTAGATAAATTCTGAAGCGAAATGGTTTTTGATAACCTTATCTTCAACAATACCCATGCCAGATTCAGCAACAGCTTGCTGTGCTAGAGGAATACGTGCGTTGTTTGCAGCAAGAGACGCTGCACGGAAGATAGCATCTACTTTCTCTTGAGAAAAAGTAGCGAATTCTTTTTGAGCCGCTTTAACACGTGCAACCATTGCATCTAGTTCAGCCATATTTGTTACAGGCATACATAACTCCTAGCGTTAAAATTAAAAATCATTTAGTAAGAATATGCGGAATTTCGTTCACACTCTCGTGTTAAACACCTTAACACTCACTGCAATAGACATACTTAGTAAATCACTTTCAAAATTGATTATAATTTTTCATATTAGAAAAGAAATTGATTTAGATCACCACACCATCAAAATGTCGAAATAATCACTAAATAGCAAAAAATAGTGTGTATTTCATACTTTTACATACGATTTTATGAATCTCGCAGTTGATTTATCTAATATCTATTAAAACCATTTATTTCACAAGCCGAAATATTACGTAATAAAAATACATTTACTAGCCCCTATCATATCCAATTGTGACAGAAATCACGATTTATTGGATTAACTGCTCAATATTTGTTGCATATTCACCTAGCACGTTATTTACCCACTATTCCAAACATACATAAAACCTATTTACATAATCAAACTCATCCTAACTTTATCCTCCCTTTGAGAAGCGTAAATTAGCTTGTATTAGTATATAAAATAGATAGCATAGATTAAAGTATCGTAACGTTAGTATTTTACAAAGATATCTCCTTGTATATCGGTAACTTAGGCAATGCTAATTTAAATTAATTTAATCCTTAACGGCATAATATTAATTGCTGACATTAGCATTTAAATGGATATTTTTTCTTTATACCATACCATAAAAAAACCAAGACAACTTAATAGGTATTATCATGCAAGATTTTGATATTGCTATATTTTTACATTTTTTTGTTGGGCTTATTGCGACAGTAAACCCTGTTGGTATCATGCCGGTATTTGTATCTCTTACTGGCTCAATGAGCCCAGAAGAACGCAATAAGACCGCATTAACGACTAATGTTGCAATTGCTATTATTTTGATTGTCGCATTAATAGCTGGGCAACATTTGCTGGATCTCTTTAGTATCTCTATTGATTCGTTTCGAGTTGCAGGCGGTTTACTTCTGTTGAGTATCGCGTTTTCAATGATGAGCGGTAAAATAGGTGAGGTAAAACAAAATAAAGAAGAGAAATCTGAATCTGTTAGTCGAGAGCAAGTCGGTGTGGTGCCATTAGCGATGCCATTAATGGCGGGACCTGGTGCGATTAGTTCAACTATTGTCTATGGTTCTCGTTATCCCGGTGTTACTTCTACGATAGGTATTATAATTACAATTGCTATGTTTGCTTTTTGCTGTTGGTTATTATTTCGATCTGCACCTTATATAGTACGTTTTTTAGGTCAAACAGGTATTAACGTTATTACCCGTATTATGGGTTTGATTCTAGCGGCACTTGGGATTGAGTTTATCATTAACGGTCTGCGAGTAATGTTACCAGGATTGGGCTAACATCATTATTAATCCCTATAACAGACCTAAGCCTCAATGTTAACGTGGGGCTTTTTTAGCACTCAATAAATCCTTAAGTCATTGCGGGGTTTTGATATACTGGGATTTATTCAAGCCAATTAATGGCACTGCGCAGCGATTAATATATTACGTTGCGTTTTACTTGTTAATAAACACTATTAAATTATGACAAAACTAACACTAACTCCAAGACAACGTCTATATCAAGTTATTTTCGGTACTTCTACTCGCTTCGGACAATGGTTTGATATCGCCTTAATTATTGCCATTATCAGTTCTGAAATCATCTTAATTATCTCATCGGTTGCCAGTATTGAATCACAATATTCACACTTACTTATAGGTGCTGAATGGACATTTACAATCCTCTTTACCATCGAATATATTTTGCGTTTATATTGCTCCCCTCGCCCAATGGCTTATGCGCGTAGCTTCTATGGCGTTATCGATTTAATGGCGATCTTACCTGCTTATATCGCGTTTTTGATCCCAGGTTCAAATTATTTATTAATCATTCGTCTTATTCGCGTACTACGTATTTTCCGTGTTCTAAAACTGGCAAGATTTCTTAAAGATTCCAATATATTATTACGTTCACTTCGTCATGCTCAACGTAAAATAGTGGTCTTTTTTAGTTCAGTATTAATCCTTGTAACGGTGTTTGGCTCATTGATGTTTATTATTGAAGGCCCAGCAAATGGTTTTACCAGTATTCCTAAAAGTATTTACTGGGCGATCGTCACTATTACCACTGTCGGCTATGGCGATATTGTGCCACACACTGTCATGGGTAAGGCATTAGCCTCATTAACCATGTTGTTGGGTTACTCAATTCTTGCCGTGCCTACGGGGATTATTACTGCGGAATTAAATCAAGAAATGAAAACGCATCGCGGTCTTATTCGGTGTCCTAATTGTGCCACTAGCGGTCACGAAATGGATGCCGATTACTGTAAAAAATGCGGAACACAACTGCCTGAGACGTTATAATTCCAAAAAAAGACATAAAAAAAACCGAGGCATATAAACCTCGGTTTTATTCAATAGATTCAACAATAAGCTAAATTATTTACGACGCCAAGTTGTACCTTGAGCACCGTCTTCTAGAATAATGTTCATCGCAAGTAATTTATCACGAGCATCATCCGCTGCAGCCCAATCTTTCGCTGCACGTGCATCCAAACGCTGCTGGATTAACGCTTCAATTTCAGCAACGTCATCATCTTCACCAATACCGCCTTGTAAGAAGGCTTCAGGATCTTGTGATAACAAACCTAAAATATCAGCCAGTTCACGCATACGTGCGCCTAATACAGATGCCGCGGCTACATCGTCAGTCTTCAGACGGTTAATTTCACGAGCCATATCAAACAACGCTGAATATGCTTCAGGTGTATTGAAGTCATCATCCATTGCTTCTTTAAAACGAGCCACAAACTCTTCACCACCAGCCGCTTCTACTGATGTATCTAAGCCACGTAGTGAAGTGTATAAACGCTCAAGCGCTGAACGAGCTTGCTTTAGATTATCTTCGCTATAGTTAAGCTGGCTACGGTAATGACCAGACATTAAGAAGTAACGTACGGTTTCAGGATCGTAATGCTTTAATACATCACGAATAGTGAAGAAGTTACCTAATGACTTAGACATCTTTTCACGATCAACCATTACCATGCCACTGTGCATCCATGTATTCACATATTGACCATCGTGAGCACAGCATGATTGCGCAATTTCATTTTCGTGGTGAGGGAATTGTAAATCTGAACCGCCACCATGAATATCAAAGTGATCGCCCAGAATAGACGAGTTCATCGCTGAACACTCAATGTGCCAACCAGGACGACCTGGGCCCCATGGTGATTCCCATGTAGGCTCACCCGGCTTAGACATTTTCCATAGTACGAAATCGAGTGGACTACGTTTTGCCATATCAATATCAACCCGCGCACCCGCTTGAAGTTGATCGAGATCTTGCTTAGAAAGACGACCATAATCGTCATACTTACTCACTTCAAACATCACATCGCCATTTGATGCAACATAAGCGAAACCACGTTCAATTAAACGCTCACAAAGTGCAATAATCTCAGCAATAAATTGCGTTGCGCGCGGTTCAACATCTGGACGTTTCATGCCTAAAGCATCAAAGTCAGTGTGCATTTCACCAATTAGACGCTCAGTTAATGATTCACAGCTTTCGCCATTTTCAGCCGCACGTTTAATGATTTTATCGTCGATATCAGTAATATTACGAACAAAAGTAAGATCGTAGCCTGAGTAACGCAAATAACGCGACACCACATCAAAAGAGACGAATGTACGACCATGCCCAATGTGACATAAATCGTAGATCGTAACGCCACAGACGTACATACCGACTTTGCCAGGATGGATGGGTGTAAATACTTCTTTTTGTCGTGTGAGCGAATTATAGATCTTTAACATGTCTCAGCATTACTCATTAATTTCAAATTTGTCGGTAATTACACCTTTTATAGCATTTGATCGCAAGGAAAATTCAAGGATGGATGCTATTTTAGCAATTAGTGCAGATTAAGCGGGTAATGTTTGTCTGACACGGCTAAGGTAAGTTAATATTCAGGCTTAAAGAAAATACTCCATTTAAGGAAAAAATCATGATTACCCTTCACACAAATTTTGGTGATATCAAAATTAACCTTTTCGAAGACAAAGCACCGGTAACTTGTGCTAACTTCTTACAGTACTGCCGTGACGGTTTCTATAACGGTACTATTTTCCACCGTGTTATTGATGGTTTCATGGTTCAAGGCGGCGGCATGCTTCCTGGTATGGAAGAGAAAGAAACACGCGCTACAATTAATAATGAAGCTAACAATGGCCTAAGCAACAAAACAGGCACATTAGCAATGGCGCGTACAAACGCACCGCATTCTGCTAGCTCACAGTTCTTCATTAACGTAAAAGATAACAACTTCCTAGACTTCACTGGCGAGAACATGAGTGGCTGGGGCTACTGTGTGTTTGCTGCTGTTGTTGAAGGCATGGACGTAGTTGAGAAAATCAAAGCAGTTAAAACAGGCCGTAACGGTTACCACGATGACGTGCCAGTTGAAGACGTTATTATCGAAAACGTAACAATCGAAGAGTAATTCTTCGCAAAGGGCGGTTAGTTACCGCCCTTTATTAATCAATTATGACGACATTATTTATTGCAGATTTGCACTTAAGTGCTGAACGCCCTGACATTACCGCTTGTTTCTTACGCTTTATGGCACAAGAAACGCAGCATATTGATGCCCTGTATGTTTTAGGGGATTTATTCGAAATGTGGATTGGCGATGATGAAGACTCCCCTTTTCTACAGCAAGTTAAACAAGCCTTCAAAACGCTGACAGACACTGGCACACCTTGCTATTTTATTCATGGCAACCGTGACTTTTTAATTGGTAAACGATTTAGCCGTGAAACGGGAATAATATTATTACCCGAGCATACTGTGGTTGATCTTTACGGTACCCCAACGTTAATTTTACATGGCGATACACTGTGTATTGGTGATCCAGCCTACCAACGCTACCGAAAAAAAGTCCATAACCCTATTATTCAGTGGCTCTTTGCGCGATTACCATTATCGTACCGCATAAAAGTCGGTGATAAGATCCGTTCCAATAGTGGTAAAAATAATAAAACCAAAAGCCAATCGATTATGGATGTTACCCAAGAAGAAGTAGTACGGGTAATGCGTGATGCAAATGTCACCCAAATGATTCACGGTCATACGCACCGACCGGATATTCATGATCTTGATATCGATGGCATACCTGCGCAGCGTATCGTTCTTGGTGATTGGTATGATCATGGTTCGGTACTGGTGTATAACG
>CAMQXY010000041.1 GCA_947039005.1 uncultured Photobacterium sp. | reverse complement strand
GCACCTTAGCCCCTGCTGAAAATGGCTATGTGACCTATCGAGTGAAAGTGAAATAGTTTATAAAACATTGTAATTATAAAAACCATTGAGATGAAATATGCTTGATGGTTTTTTATTTTTAGTGCGTTATTAAAAATAAAACTTTGGCTTATAACTTGCTTCTATTATTAAAAATGATTCTTTTTTTTAATTTGAGAATTAAGTATAATTCGGGGTTTTATGAATATAAAAAAATTCAAAAAAATAATACCTATTGGTATATGTTTATTTTTAAATTTCTCATTAATGAGTCATGCTTCTGAATTAATATGTAATGATTCAACTCAAGTAGTCAATGGCGCCAGCATTACCACGTTAGACAATTATAATAGTGATCCAGCAGATGGGTTCAGTGGCATGTCTATTGTTGGTGATGAACTTGTTTCTAGCGCCGCAAATTCGGTGGGTAACCCCCTTAAACGTTTCGAATTAGAAATTCTCTCTCCCGGAAGTAGTTTTACTTACCCTATTGGTATTGAAATTGAATTTCGATTAAAAGGTGGGTGGGTTGGGAATAGTGATACAGATCCGATGTTTTGGTTAACGGATCATCAAAATATGAACGGTGTATTAATTGGTGATAATGCGTTGTGGGTAGGTAGTCATGCAACATGGAATGGCAATAATCAGACTATAAATTATACCAACACATCTGTTAATAATATGACCAATAATACAGGACGTTTAACTGATAGCTTTAAGCGTTATCGGATGAAAATGTATGTGCAATCTGATAATTCAACCACCATTCAATTAACGACAATGCAAGACGATGGCACCGTTATTGAAACCTCGCCAGTCAGAATAGGGGTATTAAGCATTGATCCTGCTAATGGTATTTATTTCGCTCATACCACTCATTTTAATGATCATGCTAATAATAATTATCATTTTGGTGGGGTCAATTTTGTTGTGAGTGATAGTAGTGCTTGTGACTATGGTGATGCACCTGATGCCAATGTCGGTACAACTCTTGGCGACTATAAAACCCGAGCAGCTTCAAATGGTCCATCTCACGCTATTGATGGCATTATCTATTTAGGAACTAGTGCACCAGATAGTGATTCTGATGCCTTTGGTGATGGTGTAGATATTAATGGTGATGGTTCTGATGATGACACCAAAGGGACAAGCCCAGATGATGAAGATGCAATAACAGGAACGGTAGTTTTATCGAGTGCAGATTTCAGTATTGATGTTATTTGTAATGATTTCAGTAGTGGAAGTGGCGATTTAGGGGCGACGGTTCATGCTTGGATTGACGCCAATAGTAACGGTGATTTTGAAGTTACTGAGTATGCTTCGAGTACCTGTAATGATACATCTGCATCCAGTGATGGTACCGCACCATTAAGTTGGACGGGGTTGCAACGAGTTGTTGGTGATAGCTATATGCGTTTAAGAATTACGGATAGCGCATTGACCGATGCCGATAACATTGGCAGTGATGATCGTGCGTATGATTCTGTATCAAATGGTGAGGTTGAAGATCATCCTATTACGATTAATCCTTCTATTTCTGGTTTTATTTTCAACGATGATGGTAATGGTGGTGGAGTTGCAACTAATGGTATTCGAGATGGAACGGAGACAGGATTGGGTGTAGCTATTCCGATTATTGCTTATAATACTGCGACAACGACTTGTTATATTACTACTTCAGACCCAACAACCGGCGCGTATACGATAGATTTGCCCTCAATAGGTACCTATAACGTTTATGAAGCGGCGAATGAAACCGATCTTGTTTCACCTACCTGTCCCCCTGCCATTGGCACCCTAGATACTGCAACCGGTACTTACTTGAATGCAACTATTGGTGATCCTAATAATTATCATTCCAGTTCAGCTAATGCGGTTGTTGTTATTGTATCTGCAAACGTGACAGATATTAATTTTGGTGATTTCGTTATTACCCCTTATCCGACCTGTAGCAGTGATGCATATTTATTGCGTGACATCCCAACCGATATTACCAGTGTTAATTTAGCAACGGGAGAGATCACTCCGTTATTCAATGATGTTATACCGAGTGGAACAGGGATCTTTGGTGGTACGGGTTACAATATGATCACTAATACACTATTTGGTGATAATGCCAATAATAAAAATACCATATTGATGGTTGATGGCAGTGGTGCTGCATTTGTATTGCCAATAACCGGCAGTACGATGGCAATCAATAATTATAATAGTGGCGATATTGATGATAATGGATTACTACTATTAATGAATAATAGTGGAACATCATTATATAAAATTGATGTTAATCCAAATAGCCTTACTTATTTGCAACAAGTCGAGGAATTATCGGTATCAGCCCCTGTAATGGCTGATATGGCAATCAATCCTGTTGATAATATGTTGTATACCTTAACACCATCAGGAGCGTTGGTGCAGTTTGATGCAGCAACGGGTACTCGAACAAATTTAGGTTTAGTCGGTGCTGATGGGGTGACAACATCTGGATGGGGAGCCGTTTATTTTGATGATCAGGGGTATATGTATGCCTCTCAAAATCCAAGCCCTGGGCGTATTGTTCGTATTGATATCTCTGATCCCACACTGCCTGCTAATAGTTATGTTGCAATAAATTTTACTCAGATGAATGCAGCAACGGGGCAAAATGATGGTGCTCGTTGTCGGTTTGCTGATCTTCCTCTTGACTGGGGGGATGCTCCTACCTCTAAGAGCTATCTAACCGAATTATCTGATAATGGTCCTCGTCATTTAACGGATCTTGGTTTGCCATATTTAGGTGTTAATTCACCCGATAATGAAAATGATGGTCAACCAACAACAGAGGCTAATGGCGATGATACGAATGGCTTAACGCCAGATGATGAAGATGGATTTAACCAACCAACAATTAACACTATTTTAGTTGGTGCAGATACATTGTCTTTAACTGTGCCAGTGATAACGTCAGGTAATGATAACTTATATGGTTGGATTGATTTTGATGCTAACGGTACGTTTGATGCGGATGAAAGACAAACGGTTAATGTTACGGTATCGGGTAATGAAGTCTTAAATTTCACCGTACCTGCTGATGTTGAATTAGTAGACAGTTTTGTACGTTTACGTATCTGTTCAAGCATTGAAAGCTGTGACAATCCAACAGGAAGTAGTGGCGATGGAGAGGTTGAAGATCATGTAATATCATTAAAACCGATTGGTGATCTGGCATTAACGCTTTCACTTGATCCTAATGATAATGTGACGTTAGGTATTCCATTTAATGTGGTGCTGAGTGTCTCAAATATGGGCTCTACAGTAGCGCCAAATACAAAAGTGATACTGCCTATTCCCGTGGGTTATAGCTTTGTTAAAGCGTATGCCGGTGATGGGGTCACAGAAATTACTACCTATGATCCCATAACCGGAGAGCTAGATTTAGGTACTGTTGGTCTTGGCTTTAATGATTATGCGGTGATCCGTTTAGCACCTCAATCATTAACGGCTCCAGCGATCAGTGGTGAAATTATTGAAACCAGTATTATTGATACAGATTCGACCCCGAATAATGGTTTTATTAATGGTGAAGATGATACCGATACCGTAACGCCTATTGTTTCTAATGTCGTTGATCCTGCTAGCTGTGATGCGCCACGTGCTTATGAATCCGGAAATGCTTATCTTGATACCAATGGTGAATATGTTGTAACCCCCAGTGCAACTAATCAGTATGGGTTTTTATGGAGCTACGGGTTTATTGATTTAAATCAGCCATTCTATATTGAACTTGCAGTCTATCTTGGCGATCGTAGCGCGAATGTTGTACCACCATTTAATGTTGAAGCTGGGGGGGATGGTATGACCTTTGTGTTGTCGAACGATCCTAGAGGCTTTAATGCACAAGGTGGCTTAGGTGGTTATCTTGGTGTTGATGGTATTGGTAATAATAATGTGTTTGGCTCGACTGAGACTCGAATAGCGCCATCAATGGTGGTGGAGTTTGATACCTTTGATAATACCTATATTGGCGCAACGGATGATTTAGGACATCTGGATCATACCGGTGTGTATTTGAATGGTGATATCTACACGCCATCTGTCGCAAATACATTAATTGCTGCTCATGCTGTTAATGGCGGTGAATTAGAAGATGACCGTTATCACATCACTCAGTTTGAGTGGGACCCTACAACCAATATTATGATGTATTACATGGATGGGGTCTTAGTTGGTTCTTTTACTCACGATTTAGTCACTGCATTAGGGAGTAATCTGGTTCGTTTTGGTTTTACAGGAAGTACTGGATCTGCCTATAACTTGCAAAAGGGGTGTTTTACTAAAGCGCCTAATGTTCTTGGTGTTGATCTTGGCGATGCGCCAGATACCACTGTAGGAACGAGTATTAATAATTACACCACCACTTATGAAAATGATGGTGCAATGCATGTTCAGGCTGATACGGATGATAATGGTTTCATTGATTTACGCATGGGTAGCTTGTGGGATACTGATTTAGGTGATTTACAAGACATTGGTGCGATTGCCGATGATAACAATAATTTTGATGATGAAGATGGTGTCACGATAGTTTTTGCTGCTACCAAAGGTGAGAATTTTGATATGACGGTTAATGTCACTGGAGATGCGGCACGAACAAGTACAGGGCAACGTATTTATGCATGGTTAGACTTTAATCTTGATGGTGATTGGGATGATCCTGGTGAGCAAATTATTGCCGATGCCAGTGCTGCGATAGGAAATAATAATTACAGTGTGCCGATCCCCGCGAGTGCTGTCGTTGGTTACAGTTATTTACGGGTTCGTTTGTGCAGTGATGTTGGTTGTGACAGCCCAATTGGTTTAGCTAATGATGGTGAAGTAGAAGATTATCGGGTGTTAATTTCTGATTTGATCAGTAATAACCAATGTGACTTAATTGTGCAGACCCGCTTACCAATATCAGCGACAGATTACAGTTATAACGCTCTTGATGTAACCGTTGAACCGGTCACGTTTACTGATATTGTCAACCCTATCATTATTACCAATCAAACGAATATTGCCAATATTAATGCCATCGGTTTTAACCGTCCTAATGGCTTAATTTACGGTACTTTCACTGATATGTCACAAGCCGATCGTATTCATCATTTGTTCGTGACAGATAAAACAGGAACCAGTTTTATTGATTTAGGTGATATTCGCGCTGAATCAGCAACAACAATTCGTCGTTTGCAAGATGGAGAGAGTTTTGATTTTGCTCCGGGAGATGCGTTGCGACATACCGGATACAGTTCGACCAGTACAGTATTGGCATCACCAACGGCGGGGGATGTGACCGCCGATGGTAATTATTTAATTGTGTGGCGAACCTCATGGGACTCTTTGGTTAAAATTGATCTTAATACCCAAACCTTTACGACTGTTTTATTAGATATAACAACGTTAGGTGGATCTTACGGTGGTGGCTCCATTGATGTGGGGGCTGATTTAGCCATTAGTAGTCAATCAGGGCTTGGATACTTAGTCGATCTAAATGGTGATAATTTATATACTGTCAATGTGTCTACAGGGGCTGTTACCGCTGAGGCGTTGACTTACTTTGGTGCAGAACCGACCGCAGATATTAATGGTAAATTACAGGCGGGTGCTTTAGTTATTGATAACGCGATAAGTCTCTATGCTCTCACTAATGGTGGTAATCATGATGCGAATCAAGATGGCATTATTGATTTAAATGAGCGTGCAGTGGTATATCGCATTAATGTGATGACGCAAGAAGTCGAATACGTTACGGCTTCTGATGAAGGCAGTTTGCAGGGTAATGACGGTGCAGGTTGTTATGATTCAATTGATTATGGTGATGCAGCGGCAACGTATGGACAAGCTAGCCATGCGTATTTAGATACAGCCTTAGACGGCATCGCCGATTTATCATTAGGAACGAGCTGGGACCCTGAATTTATTCAATGGGTTAGTGCTGATGCATCGGGTGATGATACTCATGGTCAAGATGATGAAGATTTAAATATTCCTTCCCAAATTATTGTCGAAACCAGTACAACATTGCCCATAGAAGTGGTTGGTGATGGGGTTGTGAGTATTTGGGTTGATTTGAACCATGATGGTGATTTTACTGATAATAATGAGTTTTTAATTAATGACCAAGCGGTGATATCAGGCAATAACAATATTGCCGTGACATTAGATGCTGCGAGTGCTGAAGGATTTAATGGTAATACCGTTATGCGGGTGCGCTTATGTTCAACAGTGAATAGCTGTAATACTGTTGATGGTGCGGCAACAGATGGTGAAGTGGAAGATCATTGGTTTGAATTACTCAATCGTATCTTACTCAGTGGGGTGGTATTTGAAGATAACGGTATTGGTGGGGCGACAGCAGCCCATGATGGTATTCAAAACGGCAGTGAAATTGGATTAAGTCACTTTATGGTAACAGTAACCTTGAATGACACCGGCGTGACAGGGGTTACATCTGGTGATGTTATAGCAACTGAGCTTACCACTGGTGATGGCGGTTATCAGTTTATTATTGGGGTTGATTTTTCAGGTAAAAACTTATTGCTTAATGTGGTCAAAAAAGCCGAGTGGATTAATATTAGTGAGGCTAATGTCACCAGTATACCGCAAGTCACCAGTGTGAATGTGGTTGATAGTCAAATGAGCATTAATGCCAATGCGGGCGATGATATTGATGGGTTAAATTTTGGTAAAGTCAGAGAGCCTAGAATGGAACCTGATAACTTCAGTGATGCAGAGCCTAACAAAGTTGTTATATTCCCTCATAAATTTACCGCTGCGACCTCTGGTAGTGTCACCTTTAGTGTTATTAATACCACGCCATCACCCGCGAATAATAGTTGGAGCACAGTGCTTTACCGCGATAATGATTGTAATGGGGTGATTGATGCCTCAGATGTACAAATAATTAGTTCAGTTGCAGTCAATGGGGAGAGTGATGTTTGCTTACTAAGTAAAGTATTTGTCCCTGCAAATGCGTCTTTAAACGCACAATATTATTATGATATTGCCGCTGATATGATATTTACCGACACTACCGGCACTGGACATGGGGTTACGCGGTTAGTCTTAGATAAAGATACCGTGAGGGTGACATTTAGTGGTGCGGGTGAGTTAAAAATAGAGAAAACAGTCAAAAACATCACCACCAGTGACGGTGAAAGTCGCAGTAATCAAGCTAAACCGGGTGATATTTTAGAGTATAAGATTTACTTTAGAAATAATGGATCGGGCGTTATTGATATGCTTAAAATTAATGATTCGGTACCTGACTTTACGACATTATCAGAGAGTGTAAGTTGTACGGTTCCAGCCACGCTATTACCATCAACGTTAACATCGTGCACCGTTTCCTCCCCAAATAGTATTGATAATGTTATTGGCTATGAAGGTCATATTGAATGGCAATTTGATGGTACGTTAGCTCCCGCTGAAAATGGCTATATAACTTATCAAGTAACGGTTAATTAATTAAATTCTAATTATTAATAAAATGAGAATGAAAAAGAGATCTTTAATTAATCACTGGATAGTCTTTTCGCGTGTTAATTAAATATGGAGGTGTTATGGATAGATTAAATAATAAATATATTCGTAATACTCTTTTATTTTTATGTCTATTGTTAACTGTCCCTGCTATAGCGGAAGAGCCACGGGTAACCAGCAATTCTGGATTTTCAGACGGTCGATTTGAACGATGCACACCGAGCGGTATTTTATATTGTATGCGGGTTTTCGCTGGACGAAACGGAGATAATTATTTAGATGCTGGCGGTGGGTGTGCAAATCATTCTGGCTCTTCAAGTTTTTATTTAGGAGATGTCAATGTTGATCACGGTACGATTAGAACACTAAATGCAGATGATCGTGCTACTTTTTATTTTCCTAATGGGATCAACTATGCCGTAAATGGTGGGCATAATTCAGGAGGAGCTTGTGAGACGGGGTCTAATCATCAAATAACACCTAATCGAGATGTGAGGCCATTAGGATCAACATTTACGGTAAGTGCGAATGTAAAGGTGGGAGGAAAAGGTGAAGCATGGGGACAAATGGATGTTTATTTCGAACCATATATTCAAGATTATGGTGATGCCCCTGATGCATCAAATGGCACGGGATTAAATAATTATCGAACCCGCCAAAGCGATAATGGTCCTTCTCATCGCGCCTTAAAAAGTCAACACCGAGTGTATTTAGGCATAAATATTCCCGATGATGACGATACTGGTCTTCAAAATGCTGATGCAACCGCCGACGATGTTAATGGCGGTAGTACTTATTATAATATTGCTGCTGATGATGAAGATGGGGTCACGTATCCAAGTGTTCGTTATGTTGATACCAGCTATTCCATTACTGCTGATGCAACAAATACGTCAGGTGCAAATGCTTATCTGTATGCATGGTTTGATTTTGATAATAGCGGTACTTTTGATGTCGATGAATTAATTACCAATGGTACAGGGACTGGAGGGGCTTATATTGTTGCGACAGGCACTAATAATGTGTCTCAAACATTAACATGGAATTCATTGGCTGATTTAATCGCTAATGGTTATTACTTTTCTCGTGTTCGTATTAGTTCATCGTTAATTACCACCACCGCAACAGGCAGTGATGAAGATACTCGTTCGTTGGGGGCATTAAATAATGCGGGTGAAATTGAAGACTATCAAACCTGTGTCGGTTGTGTAGATATTACGGGTTATGTTTATGATGATGTAAATGGAGACAGTGATCTTAGTGATAAAGTCGGTGTCAGTGGTGTTAGCGTCTATGTATATACCGATGATGGCGATAATATTCCCAATGCTGCTGATGGCGCACCGACTTATACCACCACAACCGATGTGAATGGCTATTATTCTTTTCTACAAATTCCAGGGATCACCTATTTTGTCTCGCCCAATCCGCCGATAACCGGTGGTGCGATAGCTGAACAAACCTATACCACAACATTAACCGATAATGTAAATGGCACTTTTGTAACCAGTTATTGTGATGCTAATGGTGATGCGATAGCTGATACGTTTCCAACGATTGTAACGGGTGCTTGTTTTGGTGGTTGGGATGGCGATCGGGCAACCAATAATAGTGCGACTAATTTATCGTTACGTGAACATATTTCTCGTATTGTTTTTTCGGGTAACTCTACCGCAGTCAATAATCTTGATTTTGGCTTTTCTTATAATGTTGTGACGAATACTAATACGTCAGCACAAGGTTCATTAAACCAATTTATTACTAATGCCAATGTTATTGCAGGTGCTAATAGCATGCGGTTTGTACCAGCAGTACCTGTTAATGATAGCGATTCGAGTGGTGACTGGTGGGTAATAAATCCGACAACATCATTAACAACAATAACCGGAACTAATGGCGGGAATACTACTATTGATGGTACGGCATATAGCTATACTGATGGCATAACGATTATCGATTCAAATGCTGGAAACTATTCATCGGCACAAACCGTTGGCAGTAATGTTGATTGCAGTGTTGAAACGATTCCGGCTCTCGCTAAACCTGAATTGCAAATCAATATGGCAACAAGTAGTAGCCCTTATAGTGCAGAATTACTGATCATTAATGCTGATAATACCACGATAAAAAACCTTTCATTAACAGGGGGATCGCTAGGTATCAATGTTTATTCTGCCAATATTACTGATACATTAATCGAAAATAATTTAATTGGTATCGATCCTGCAGGTAATGATGATGTGATCGGACAACAAACATGTGGCGTATCATTAGGTTGTGCGGGGATTGCGATAGCGCATTCTGGTAATGCTTCATTGAGTGGAGATAATGGCATCATTCGAAATAACGCCATCAAAACAGCCCATAATAATATTTCGTTGAATAATTTAAATGTTCAATCAAATATCGTAAATTGGCAAATTCTGCATAACCAACTGCTTGGGACGACCTCAACAGCGGCAACGGCTTATCATAATATAGTGATCGCGAGAGGTACCCCGAGTTATTTAAATATTCAAGGTAATCTATTACGTCAAGCAACAGGCAGTGGAATCAATCAAAGTCTGACGTCGAATGTTGATCTTTTTCAGACCCTAATCAGTAATGATATTCAAAATGCAACAAGTGATGCTATTCATTATCAAAGTGGTCGTCGTTCTGTTATTGAGTGTAATGTTTTACATAATAATGGCGGCTCTGGGGTATCCATTGATGGAAATAGTAACGTTAATGGCTATTTAATCACTAAAAATAGCTTTAGTAATAATGAATCTAACGCCATTGATTTGCAAAATGGTATTACTGGTGATGGTGTTTCTTTAAATAATGACTTGTGTAATAACAATACCGGGGCAGGTGCAAACAATAATCTTGCTCGCCCTGAAATAGATACCGCCGTTTATGATGGCACTAATTTAACGCTAACGGGACGGGTATGTGGTACCGGTGAATTTGTTTTTGAAGTGTATAAAGTCAATGCGGGTACAGGCGATGTAGGAAGTGATGGTAAAAGTGCAGGAGAAGGTGAAACTTACCTTTACAGTATTACGGGTGTTGTCGGTTCTACTCTTAACAATGTAACAGCAATCTCTGGGTTAGAAAATGGCGATGAAATCACTGTTATTGCTCATCGTATTGTTGCTGGTGGCTTAGGTGTATTACAGGATACATCAGAATTTAGTGCTAATATTCCTGTTGATATGGACATAACCTTTAACGGTAAAGTGTTTGAAGATAACGGCAAAGGTGCAACCGTTGCCCATAATGGTATTCAAGCGGGTAATGAACAAGGGTTGCACGGCTTTATTGTGAAAGCGATTTATGATGATGTTGCAATTTCAGGGTTTACTTCAGGACAAGAAATTGATCGCACAATCACTGCTGGCGATGGGCATTTTACATTAACTATTCCTGTCGATTTATCTGAAAAGGACATCAAACTGATTATTGTTTCGCAAGCAAAATGGATTGATATATCTGAAAGTGATGTGACTGATCCGGCTTTAGAGCTAGTTGGGAAAGTAACAAACACATCATTAACCGATAATGAGATGCAGATTAATGCGACTGCGGGTGATATTTTAAATAATTTAGATTTTGGCAAAGTGCAAGAGCCAACGCTTGCGCCTGATAATTATATTGAGGCCCAACCCGGTTTACCTGTTTTTCATAGCCATAAATTTACTTTTAATTCGTCCGGAAATGTTACCTTTTCGATCATTAATGCTAATTCACATCCTATAAATTCTTATTGGCGTCATATTATATTTCGGGATACAAATTGTAATGGTGAACTTGATTCAATTGCTGATACTGTAATACTCACCTCATTGGGAATGAATGCAGATATTAATACTGAAATATGCCTTATAGTTAAAGTATTAATGCCGGATTTTTTACCATTAAAGTCTGAATATTCCTATCAATTACAAGCGGAGGTGATATTTGATAGTTCTACTATCACACGTCAAGTAATAGATAATGATCGAATAAGAGTTATGTTTATTGCTTCTGGTGATCTGGAAATAGAAAAAACGGTTCAGAATATCAGCGATGGTTCTGACGCAACGTATGCTAATACTGCAAAACCTAAAGATATCTTAGAATATAAGATTTTATTCAAAAATAATGGTTCGATGCCTATTGATGATATAAGGCTTTATGATGTGGTTCCTAATGCGACAGAATTATCATCAATAATGAGTTGTTTACCGACATCTGTATTATTACCACCTTCGTTAACTTGTTCTCAAATAAACACAATGGATGGGGTGAATAGTATTGGATATAAAGGTTCAATTGAATGGGTATTTAGTGGTAGCTTATATCCAGGTGAAAGTGGGTATGTTAGTTATAAAGTTAATGTAGAGTGATTTTCTGCTTTTTTCACTATAGGTTTAAATAAATCTCATAAGTAATATTAGATATGATTTTATTGTTTGTTATAGTAAGTGTTACTTGAATATATAAAAGGATTTAATATTGATAATTATAGATATAAACGTAAATATTATTAATACTAAAGCCAGTAAACTCATGGGCTAATCATTATTTCCGACATTTCCCACAGTGAATTCCACGAGGGCGATAGGGAGTCTACAGTTTTTAAAACATGATCAGTTAATTATTAGGCTTGGTATGAAGGTGATTGATTTTTCATTGTATTTGTAACTACAGTATTTTCTTGAAAAAGATAATATATTCATTAGTTTATTTTTAACTTATTTCTAGTGTTAGATTCGTTGTGAAAGATAAATATAAGTAATTTTCAAATAAGTAAAAATTATTATTTTGCGAATTGAATAATTAGCATTATGCATTGATTAAATAAAAATACGCTCTGTGGATGGGTTAATTAAGGACTTAAAGTTGGCATATAAATAGCATTATATATTCTGCAACATTAATTTAAATGACGAGGTGAACTGTGAAGAATCTATTACTTATTATATTTACATGCGTAGTGATGTCATTCTCGGTTTATGCCGAAAAAATGGAACCGCTATCAAGTCAAATGGATGCCTATGTTGTTACTACGGATAAAGACGGTAAAGAGGAGTTAAAGCCAGCAGAGGAAGTATTACCAAAAGATAAACTCGAATATAAATTAACATATACCAATAATACAGATAATTTATTAAACGGTCTTGTTATTACAGGTCCAATTCCAGAAAACACTTTTTTTGTTTCCGGTACAAATAACACCAAGATTAATTCTGATTTCGTTGTAAGTATAGATGGAGGACAAACGTTCGAACCTGAGCCAGTTAAACGAATAGTTATGAAAGATGGAAAGAAAATTGAAGTAATTATTCCCCCTGAAAAATATACAGCTATTCGCTGGATGCCAAGTGTTCCAATTAACGCAAAGGAGAAACAAATTTTCACATACCGTATTGAAGTTAAATAGTGATTATTTATAAGCGGTAGTGAAACATAATATCCCATGCAAATTGCAAGGGTTTAGCTACATTATCGTAAATTAACTTAATGACCTATAAAAAGGTAACCACTTTATGAATACGCATTTAAAACCTATATGTCGATGGGTTGCAGCGGGACTCATAACAGTAGGTGCAAGTACTATTACTAGCCAAGCCCTTGCAGCTACTTCAACCCTCGCTGGAACAAAAATTAATAACTTAGCATCAGTATCTTATAAAGATGTTAATGGAAATAGTTATACTGCCGATTCGAATGAAGCGACTGTAATTGTTGCTCAGATTTATAGTGCAACACTAGAAGCCGATAGAACAGTAACAGCAGCACCTGGTCAAGCTATTAACCTCGCACATAAGTTAACCAATACAGGTAATGGTGTTGATACTTATGTCTTAAACTACGCTCAGAATTTACCTGCTGGTGATACTCGTGGACCAGATACAATTGATGCAACAAGTATCATGATGTATCACGATGAAGATGGTTTTGGTACGGTGAGTACTGGTGAACCATTATTACCTGATGGGCATATTATTACGCTTAATCCAGGTGAGTCATTTGATTTAATCTTACTAACAACAGTACCTGTAACTGCAGTAGATGCAGATACTATTGGTGTTCTGTTGACAACTCAAGCCTATGAAGGTACAGGTGCTGCAGTTGCTGGTAAGGTAACAGATACCGGAGATAATAACGATAGTGCTGAAGATACGAATGCTGACATCATTCGTATTAGTGGTGATGCCGTCGTTAATATTAATAAAACAGCGACTCCATTGAACGGTATGGGAGATGAGGTCAGTTTAGGTATTGATATTGATGGAGATCCACTCACGAATTTACCTGTTAATTTAATTCGCTATACAATTGATGCAACAAATACAGGTAATAAAGCTGCGAAAAATTTAGTGCTTTTTGATGGTGCGGCTGACGGAACTGTTTTAGTTAAAACAAGTACGGGAAGTACATATAATCCTGTAAGTTCTGGTTTGCTTAGTATAAATGGTGATACACCAGTTACTACTGCTGATGATTTGAGTGATGAATCAACTCATGGTGTTGATTTAGATCAAGATGGTAATGCCACTGATAATGGTGAAGCTGCTCTTGATGGTGGTTTAGATCTTAATGGTAATGGTAATAAGACGGATACTGGCGTTGCTGGTATCTACGCGGTTGATACCTCGTTAGATCCTAGTAGTTCTATTTCAATTACATTTTATGTTGCTTATTCTCCAACAACAACCCCTGGCGATACCGATTTTTCTAATACCGCTTATGCTTGTGCGGATTTAGATGGTGATGGTGCTTATACCAGTCCTGGTGAATGTAATGATCCAGATCCAAAAACAGCGGGTCCTGATACATCTAATAAAACCACAACCGAATCTGAAACGACATATGGTGTGACAATTTCTGATACCGGCGTTGAGCATAATGGTGATTTCACTGGTAATGGCGGTGGTGATGAGGACAATACTGCAGATGATATCCAAACAGTAGATACTGCTGCGGCGGGTAGTAAAGTTGTCTTCTTTAATATTGTTACCAATGAAGGTAATGCCATTGATACCTTTAACTTAAGTTATGATTCGGCAACGAGTACGTTCCCAGCAGATACCATTGTTGAATATTGGAATGCTGATGGTAGCGCTAAATTACTCGATACCTCTGTACCAAGTGATAGCATTGATGATACTGGATCTATTCAGCCATCAACTTGTGATAATTCAACGCCAAGTATGTTGTATGGATTCACTATTAATTGTAACCAGAAGTTAATTCGTGTTGTTGCGAAGTTACCTGCAAATTCAGGTGCAAAAGCGACAGCGTCAACGATGAAAGTTTCTGCTACATCTAATGCAGATAATGCTAAGACAGATGATAAAACTGAAAGTTTAGGTGCAATTACTGGACCTACAGTTGATGTTGCAAACCGACCGTTTGTTCCAGCAGATATGACTCCAGATCCTACTGCCAATGTTCATCCTGTCAATGTGAGTGATGGCTTTGATAATGGTGATGTTGCTCATTCGTTTGATGATGTTGCACTAGGTAGTATTATTGATGCTGATCTTTATATTGCCAATAAAGGTGGTACGAGTGATTCATTTACTCTAACTGCTCAAGGTAGTTACAATACAGGAACATCAGCTTGGAATACTTCACTGCCAGCTGGTTGGTCTGTTAAGTTTTATGATGGTGGTATTACTGATGGACTTACAGGTACTGTAATTGCAGCAGCAACAAATACAGAACTAACCTCAACTGAGACACTTCCACCAAATGGTGTTCAAAAGGTTATTGCTAAAATTCAAGTTCCAACAGATGCTGTTCAAGCGTTAGCTGATAGCGATCAACCGGATGCGATTGATGGTAATACCACACCTGATGGTGATAAAGATTATATTATTTCAATATTAGTTGCATCGTTAAATACAGGTGCAGAGGATCGTAAGGTTGAGTCAATTGATGTTAAATCATTAGCATCTATTTCTATTACTCCGCCAGCACTTACTAATCAGGTCGAGCCTGGTGGTACAGTGAATTACAATCATAAGTTAACTAACACGGGTAATACTGTGGAAGTTATTGAAATAACGTCAAATAATAATAAGCCAGATTTCTCGAATACTATTAAAATTGATACTGATGGTGATGGTGTTCTTGATACTGAACTAGGTAATGTGTGTGGGGCTACAGTTCCACCAGGTCCTGGAACTATTCAAGTTCAACAACCTGATGGTATAACTGTACTAACGATTCCTGTTACTTGTGATGATGCAGCAGATACAACCCCTGAGTTTACTTTAAAGCCGGGTGAAGAAATTCCGATGGTCGTAAAAGTACTAACGCCAAGTAGTGCAGGTGCTGGTTTAGTTAACCTAACTACGATTGAAGCAAATACGACTGGTGGTTCAGGTCTAACTGTTGATGCTAAAGATTCGACAGAAATTGTTGAAGGTCAGGTACGTTTGTATAAGTATGCAACAATCGATAGCGATTGTGATGGACAACCAAATTCACCGAAAGATTTTGTTGTTCAATATGACGGTATCAAGCCTGGTGAGTGTATTATTTGGAAGTTAATCGCTTGGAACCAAGGTACTACTGATGCAATGAATACAGTAATTACAGATCAGCTTACAGAGTCTACTGAGTTTGCAACAGTAGGTGGTGTTCAAGGTGGTATTGTTGATTGCCGTAATACAACGGATGTTACTGATGTTAAATTACCTGCAAGTGCTGATTATGCACTGAAGGTTGATGATATTGGTGCTTTATGTAATCCAACTACAACAAGTGGTGGTGATGTTACAGATTCACTTACTATTTCACCTACGGGATCAAATATAGAATTTGATGCAGGTACACTTACAGCTGGTGATAAAGTTGTTGGTGAGTTTGTAGTGAAAATTAAGTAGTAAATAAATCAAGCCTCCCTTTTATTAGGGAGGCTTATTAAGCTTATTTAAAATAAATAAGTTTAATAAGCCTATCTATCTTTGAATTATTAGCCAGTGGAGAGCGCTTATGGCACTCTTAAATTTAATGTTTAAAGTGAAAGTTTTTATTATATTCATTTTATTATGTATGAGTTCATTTGCATTTTCTATGACGAGTGCAGGTACAAAAATATTAAATCAAGCAGAGATGAAATATTTTAATACAGAACTTGGTGAAACTCTCACGATATTATCAAATTATGCATCAGTGAATGTCGCTGTATTGTATAATTACGTACTTACACCTGAAGATGATAATACGAAGTCTCCTGAGACAATTCGTTATGCTACCGCCGGTGGTAATGTTACTTTTCCTGAAACATTAGAGAACACCGGTAATATAAAAGATAGTTATATTTTATTTATTAATAACTTATCTGGTGATAGTGGTGATCTTTATACCGTAGGGGATGAAATTAAAATTTATTATGATCCCAATGGTGACGGATTAAATAACCATGGTGAAAGAGAATTAGAATTAGAACGAGACAGTGATGGTAATTATATTACGCCAGTATTAAAGCCTGGTGAGTTTTTACAATTAACTTATGTCGTTACCGTTCCACCAACGGCAATTAATAATGATAATTATCTATTATCTTTTAATTCACAGTCTGTAGGTGATCCGGAGTTAACACGTAAAAATGAACAAGAAGTAATTCTGCGTGAAGGACCTGCTGTTAATCTATCTATTTTATCTGATCCTGTTTGTCAATCTCCAGTATATGAAGATGATAATATTAAGTATCGTGTGAATTATGAGAGTGTTGGAACGGAACGTCCTGAAGCTGCAACTGAACCTTATACATTTTATATTAGTGATGGCAGTGAAGGGTTAACAGAAGTGAGCCATTCCGGTATTTTGATCTCTGTTGATTTACCAGCAAATGTAACAATTCAACCCGATAAGCGTATTAATGGTGAACCAGCAAAAGATTATTCACCTCGAACTATTATTCCACCTTCAACAACTATGTTTGATGGCGGTATTGTTCTTGTCGGATTATATAATGATGTTATTAGTGGCGGTGATAATAGGTTATTAAAATGGGTTGATTATTCTATTTGGGATGGTCAGGGTATTGTTGAAAGTATGGGTTTTTTAATCATACCAAGTTATATGGATCCAAATACGAGTGGTCATTTTAGTTATTATTCAAAAGTTAATAATGTTATTAGTAATGAACCGTTTAAAATTTACAGTCAAGCGAGTGTTGAGTTATTAGCTGATAATTCATTGATCGTTGAAAGTAACGAACAATGTAATACCTTAGATGCTATTGATTTACAAGATGGTGATGATCATGGTATTAGCTTCCAAACAATTATTGAAACACCTATTAATTATGCCAAGGGTGAAAATGATATAGGTGAAGATAATTCAAATAATACAGATTATATTCCGACTGATTTTTATTATCTTGAAAGTACTCAAGGTTTTGATAATAAAAAAGATGCTGTATATGTGAGTTTTCAATACTCACCAGCAAACAGTAGCGAGAGTGTTATAGATATCATTGGTCCTAAGGACTCTAAGTTCCCTGTAACTTTGTCTTCTTCATTTGGTGATACCGTTAACTGGGTATTTGCTGAAACAGGACCGAATACAGGAATATTTAGAAGTATTATACCAATATTTGCGGTGTTACCTGCAGATCCAACTATCACACCTGATTTACGTGCTGAGAATGAACATTGTGATGATGTTGATTTGACCGCGAGTTCGAATCAAGAGAAACAAGATAAAATTAATAGTTATATTAACTTAACCGCCAATGGATTAAATGGAAATACCCTCGATAATTGTCGTATTGAAGCTAATCCAAATGATATTTTAACAGTATCTGTATTTGATTCGGATTTATCAGTGCCAGTGTTGAGTACTACTGCTGTTGTTAGTCCACAGTTTACTGTTTTTAATTCAACACATTTTTTAACGGATAATATTGGAAATGAAATATCAGGATTACCAGGTAATATTGTTGAAATTTATCAATTAGTAAATGGTAATGAAATACTTATAGAGACTCTGACTTCTGATGAGAATGGAAAAATTCTTTTCCCTAAACTGCCTATTGGGGATAACTATTTTATTAAGGTGATAACAACAGATAATTATACATGGGCAACAAAATATACAGACCCAACCGTATTTAATACTTTTGCTGTTGGTGCGCCATCTTATGGTATTAATGGTTATTCTGGTGTTACAAATTCAGGTTTATTTTCTATTTCCTCAGTGCATGGATTACCAACATATAACGGTATGTCAAGTTTACCTAATGTGGGTGGCATTATTGTTAATATCTTTGATATCCCATTAGACCCTGCCAATATAGAACAAGGATTAACACTTCAAAAAGATGCAGATAAAGAGACGGCTGAAATAGGTGAATTTGTTAAATATACTTTAACTTTACGAAATAGTTTACCTGAATCAACAGTATACAATACACGTGTTATTGATGAACTTCCGTATGGGTTTAAATATATTCCTGGCAGTTCACGTTTAAATGATGAACCTCTTGCTGATCCTGAAAAAATTGGCATATCAACTATTCGATATAATATTGGTGCTGTTAAAGGAAGTTCTGTTGCCCCTGAAAATGGGAAATATGTTATTACTTATGTTTTACAATTAACTGCTGGTGCTGTTGATTCAGATGGAATTAATTCAGCGTCTGCAATCGCCCATACCTTAGCTACGAGTAGTAATATAAGTGCTGATGACGGTGGTTTCCCTGTTTTTTCTAATATTGCTAAATATCAATTAGGAATAACTCAAGCGGGTGTAATGTCTGAACGTGGTATTATTTTTGGTAAGGTTTATGTCGATGCGCAATGTAGTGATGATAAGAAAAATAACGTATGGCCAATTGGCGGCGTTAAAATATATTTAGAAACGGGTGATTATGTGATTACTGATGAAAATGGTCAGTATTCAATGTTTGGTATTAAACCAGGTAATCATGTACTTAAAGTTGATCAGCAGACGTTACCTGCTGGAATTGAATTAGCACCAATAGACACCAGAAATGCAGGTGTTGGTGATTCTCGGTTTGTTGATTTAAAACGTGGAGAATTCCATAAAGCCGACTTTTCTGCACCATGTCCGATGGATAATCAGCAAGCTATTTTTACTGAATTACAAGGTAGAAATAATAATATAAATGGTGATTGGTTATTTGAAACAGCTGAAAATTTTTCAGGATTAACAAATAAAGCCATTGCACCAAAGGTGGGTGAATTAGAGTCGGGGATAGTAAGTGGCCCAAGTAATAATGATAGTAATAATAAACAGGATCCTAAATTATCGACTTCAATGTTATACAAATACAGTGGTTATGCATTGGAATATAAAAAAGGTAAATTAAATCAGATAGAATCACTTTATGATTTATTACCAGTTGCTATTAAAGATGAAGCTTATATTTATCCATTAAACGCAGGTAATGCTGCAATTAAAATAGGGTTTACTCATAAGGAAGATAATTTACAAAACTTAAAACAACAATTAGCGGATAAGAAAATCATCACTTTTATTTCGCCAACTGTTTATAATCTTATTCCATATAAATCTCGATTAAATATTGATAACCAATTAGCCGATATTATTCCGTTGCCAGAAAAAGATGTTGTTAATATTACGGCAGCAGAAGCAAAGAAAGGAACGTGGTATTGGCCGAAAAATGATTACAGCTATCATGGACGATTTATTGTTGTTATTAACGATAGTGTTGTACCTCAATTATTCGTTAATGGACAAAAAGTAGGTAATGATCATTTAGGTGAAAGGGTTATCAGTAAAGAGAAAAAGGCACAAATTGTTGGTTGGTATGGTGTTGATTTAGAGCCTGGTGATAACCTCATTGAAGTTAAAGCTCAAGATAGTTTTGGTAATGAACGGGTATTATTAACCAAAGTCTTTTCTCATCCTAAATCAGCTGACCGCATTAATTTAGTTACTGATGGAGAAGTATTAAAAGCCGATGGTGGTCGTTCAGTTTTACCGATTAAGCTTAAGTTATTAGATGAAAATAATAATCTGGCTAGAGGTACCTATTTTGTTACCTTGAATACAGATAAAGGCAATATTTGGTTAGATCCTGATATTCAAAAGGAAGAAACGGGTCACCAAGTACGAGTTATTAACGGTGAAAAAACAGTTTATCTGCGTAGTTCAGATTCGACGGGTCAGATTAACGTAATGGCTGAATTGGATAACTTTTCTGATACATTGAAAGTTTATCAAGTGGCAGCACAGCGTCCATTATTTGTATCGGGCTTGCTTGAATATACTGGACGTTATGGACGTATTAGCGGTGAAGCACCATCTCGCCAAGCAGAAGGATATGAAGATAAGAGTTACAGTGATGATGAGCGTGCAGCGTTATTTGTAAAGGGTAATGTTAGAGGTGGAGCACACTTAACATTAAGTTATGATAGTGATAAGTCAGACGAAGAATATTTACGTGAGATTGCACCGGATAGTTATTATCCATTACCGGGTGATGCGAGTATTCGTGGTTATGATGCAAGAAGTACCAGTAAGTGGTTTGCGAAGCTCGAAAAAGAACGTCATTTCATTATGTGGGGAGATTATACGACAAGTGATGGTGCAGATGTCGCTGATTTGGGTATAACAAGTCAAACACTTAATGGCTTTAATGGTATGTATAATAACGGTAAATTTATTGCGCAATTATATGTAGCCCGTCCTGAAGATCTTCATAAAGTCGTTGAGTTTGATGGTAATGGAACCGCGATGTTTTATAACATTGGTGATCAACGTATTGTTCGTCACACTGAAACCATAACCTTAGTAACTTACGATAGAAATAACATTGGGCTAGTATTAAAAGAGCAAAGTTTAATTCGTTATATTGATTATACCGTTGATTATTTTACTGGTGATGTTCAGTTTAATCGTGTTGTTCCAAGCTTTGATGATGAGCTTAACCCGATTAAAGTACGCGTAGCTTATGATCTTAATGACAATGGGGATAAATACACGATTGCAGGAGGACGGTTATCTTATCTATTCACACCTTATTTAGCTGCGGGTATCAGTTATGAATATAATGATCATGCATTAGAAGGTTATGATCTGGGTAGTGTTTGGGTTAATTATGATATTGATAGCCAAACACAATTAACGGCTTCTGTTGCGACAATGTCACATGAGAGTAGTGAAAGTGCAAATACAATAACCTCATCATCAACGGTAGGTAATAAGCTTAAAAATGGTACTGCAGTTAAGCTACGATTAAAGCGGGATTGGGCTGATTCATCACAAACAGAGCTTGAATATGCATACGCTCAAGAAGGTTTTACTAATACTACCGGTGGTGTAACACCTGCGCGTCAAGAGGTTCGTTTACGTCATCGTCAAAAATTGATGGGACTAACGAATTTAAATATTGAAGCAAACCATTCTGAATCATTAATTACTGATGAAAAACAGCAATCAGTGGGTGCCACTATAGATACGAAGCTGTTTGGTAGTGCATGGTCTACTCGTTTAGGCTCTCGCTATATTAAAAATGAAACCAGTGAGGGTGATACTGAACAATATACCACTGCCATTATTGGTGTCGGGCGTAGCTTTAACTTATTTAATAGAGCCGGTCGTATTGATACAGAATATGAGCAAAGCTTTAAAAGTAATGAGCAGAGACGCTTTAGACTTCAAGCTGATTGGAATATTCATAAGCAAGCTAATTTGTATACTCAATATGAATATATTGATTCAATTGGTGGTATTAGTAATTTAGGCAGTGGTACAACAAGCTTATTTACAGCTGGTATTGATGTTGATTGGTTACATGGTGGTAGTACATTTAGTGAGTTCCGCCAACGTGGCGCATCTGATGGTCGTATATTAGAAGTTGCGAATGGGTATCGAGGTAAATTTGAAATTACTCCAGGCATTAGTATTGACCCTGCTGCGGAATATATTGAAATAATTAAAGGTGAGGGAACATCAGGGGTAGCTATTTCACTTGGTATTGCTGATGTACGAAACCCTAACTATAAAACTACGGGTAGAATTGAATATCGTCATGGTGATAATGAAGATTATTACGGTATCTTAGGTGCTTGGGTGACACGTTTAAGTCAAGACTGGAGCGCTTTAGTTCGAGAAGAATACCGTTATATTGATAATACCGCTTCTATTAATAATTGGAGTAATCATTTTAGTGTTGGTATCGCTTATCGTCCTCGTTTAACTAATCGTTATAATATGCTAGGTGCTTATGAGTGGAAGATTGATCGTAATGATATAAAACGTACTGCTCATATCATATCGACACATCAAAATTATCAACCCTCTGAAGATTGGCTGCTTTCTGGTCGCTTAGGTCTGAAGTGGGAAGATTATACAGATTATGACCAACATTATAATTCAGTCTCAACCATTATTGATGGTCGAGTACTCTATTACATTAATCGTCGTTGGGATCTCGATTTTCATGCCGGTGTATTAGGTACTGATGGATTAAGTAGTCGTCGTTATTCATATGGTGTAGGTCTTAACTATCTAGTGATGAAAAATTTACGAGCAGGTATCGGTTATAACGTGATTGGTTTTGATGATAGCGATCTCGATCCGCAAGGCTATAACCTGCAAGGTTTTTATTTCAACGTTATGTTCAAACTTGATGAAGGCTTGTTTGGCTGGTTGAGTGAATAGAGGTAAATAAATAATGAAAGTTATACTATTTTTATCGCTTGTATGTGCCTTTGTAAGTGGTTGTGTAAGTGATAGAGCAATATATACAGATTATGGTAAGTTGGCATGTCAAAAAATATGCCCAGATATTAAATCATTGTTTTGGCCAAGTGTTATTAATTTTGATTTTGATAAATCAAATATTACTGATTCAGAAAAGCTAAAGCTGACTCAAGCAATAAAAGTATTAAAGGATTATCCATTATTTAATATTGCAATTATTGGTGCAACTGATCCTGAGGGCAGTATTGAATATAATGATGAGCTTTCATTACGCCGTTCTATTGTGGTCAGTCAATATTTACAAAGCCAAGGAATAACAAGATCACGAATGGTATTAATGGGTACAGGCGAGCATGAATTATTTGTTAATACAAATAATGAACAAAAAAATAGAGCAAATCGCCGTACACAACTTATATTACTCGATGCCAATCATAATCCCGTGGATCTTTATTTTAATCACTTGGTTTTGCCGTCAGAACCTTTGATTATGAATAAAGTAAATAGCTTATAATAGGCGAGGAACGTCATATGAATGTTTTCTACAGGTTACTTCTCAATTTTTTAATTACGGTTTCTCTTTTATTTAGTTTTAATGCTGTCGCGTTAACTGAATCTGGCACTGTGATTAAAAATCAAGCTGGTGCGACATATCGTGATAGTGCTGGTATTGAGCGAAACACAACGTCTAATTTAGTTGAGACTATTGTTCAACCTGTAGCAGCAATGACGTTAACAAATAGTCAGTCTAAATTAGGTGCTGCTGGCGGAACGGTTACGTTTAATCATGTATTAACAAATACTGGTAATGTTACCGATACCTATAAGTTTGATTTAACGCTGCCAGGATCGGTAATCAGCAGTGCTACTGTTTATGTTGATGCCAATAATGATGGTATAGCGGATGCACCGCTTGTTGCTATTGATCTTCTGAATGATGTTATTGGACCATTAGCACCTAATGAATCTTATTCTTTTGTTATTGTTGCTGATATTGATCCTCTCGCTGTATTAAATGCGACAAATTCTTTAGATATCAAAGCAACGAGTCAACAAGTTACGGTAAATAGCGTACCGGTTGCCGTTGGTGGTGTAAGTAATCAAACAAATACTGATACGGTAACGGTCACTAATTTACCTATCATTGAAATTACTAAGGCAATAAGCGCAGATAATGGTGCCTCACCAAGTGGTCCTTATGTTGTTACCTTTACTTACAGTAATATAGGTGTAACAGATATGGATGTTGCTAATGTTAATGGTGTTATTCTTAAAGACATCTTGCCTGAAGGAATGAAATTTAATGGTGCTGTTAATTGGAGTATTTCTGGTTCGGAATTAACACCAACAGGTAATATAGGGCCTGGAAATGGTTCTGATGGTAGCGCAGATCTTACGTTTACTACCTGTATTGCTCCTAATACAGGATGTACACTTCGTGATGAAGTTGAGTTTACAATGGATGGATTAGATTCAGGTGAGTCGGCAACGGTTTCATTTGAAGTTATGATTGCAACAGGGGTTACCGCTGCCATATTAAACAATAATGGTATTTATGGTTTTGATGCTAATAATAGCGGTCAAGTTGATCCTGCAGAAAAAGAAACAACCAATACCAATATTGTGCCATTTAGAATAAATGCAAATTATGGTGTTATCGCTAACAATGGTGGTTGTGATGCAGGAACAGATAATAATTGTGATGCTAGTGATGATACTAATCATGAAGTTGTGAGTGTAGCAACCGCTAAGCAAGGTGAACGTGTAGCATTTACTAACTATATTTGGAATACGGGTAATGCAGAAGACACCTTTAATATTTCTTATGAAACCTCTACTTTTCCTACTGGAACGAGCTTTTTCTTATATAAAAGTGATGGTCTTACACCTTTAGTTGATACTGACAGTAATTCTGAACCTGATACTGGAATTATTCCAGCCCAAGGGGAGACATGTCGAATTTATCAAGTAACAGACAGTAATGGTTATTGTGGCTATAAAGTCATCTTGGTCGCGACATTACCACCAAATGCTTCAGGTGGTGGACCTTATGATGTGATTAAACGTGCGAGTTCTTCTAATGATACTACCGTTTCTAATACGGTAAAAGATGAGTTAGGAACGATTGAAGCGAGTACTGTTGATTTAACTAATAATTATCGTGCAGGGACAGCGACAACCGCAGAGAGTAATTGTGATGATGTGGGTGATAATTGTGGCTTTGGTACAGGTGCTGAAACCAATCCTGTAACAACAAATATTGCTATTCCAGGGGAAACGACACGTTTTACATTGTATGTAACTAATACTTCAGGTGTTCCTGATGGTTATCAGTTTGAGTATAGTGGGACAGACTTTAACTCAGGAGTGATACCTACTGGTTGGACAGTTGAATTTAAAGATGCTAATAACGTTTTGATCAGCGACATTCCTGTTGTTACTCCAGATGCAACTCAAGTTTTTTATGCTGATGTAACCGTTCCAGTAACTGCAACAACGACAACGCAATCATTCTTCTTTAAAGTTGTTTCAGCAACAACAGGAGTGAGTGATGTTAAACATGATGCCGTAACCGTTGATAATAGTGGTTTCTGTGTGGGGCTTGTCTCTGATTCTAGTTTGACGGTCGCGGCTGGTGGCGTGGCTATTTATAAGCATACTATTAATAACACCAGTAATGATCCAATCACGAATATTAGCCTAACAACGGTAAATAATATTGCTGGATTTACCTCTATTATTTATGAAGATACTGATGGTAATTTGACATTATCGGGTGCAGATACTGTTATTACCTCTATTGCATCATTGGCAGGTAAAGCAAGTCAGATATTCTTTATAAAAGTACTTGCTCCGCCTAATGCTTCTGAGGGGATCACAAATATTACGACACTCACAGCAACGGTACCTTGTGGCACGATTACGTTAACCGATTCAACAACGGTATCGAATACTAATATGAGTGTGACTAAAGAGCAGGCATTAGATGCTGCATGTGATGGTACTGCAGATAATGCATTTTCTACCAATAATATAATGGCTGAGCCTGATGAATGTGTAATCTATCAATTAAAAGCAACAAATATAGGTATTAAAAATGCAGTCAATGTTGAAATAAAAGATGCAGCGCCTGCGTTTACTTCATTTCTTGTTATTCCAGGTACTATCCCGACTATTACGGCAACAGGAGGTGTAATAACACCGATCACGAATGGTAGTCAAGGTGCTATTGTTGGTAGTGCTGGTACAGTAATACCGGGAGATTCAGAGACATTAATTTTTGGTATAAAAATAAACAAATAAGCGTTATTTAAAAATTATCGTTATTGTTGACGGAAACCCTTGCTTGGTTATTATTGATCAAGCAAGTTTTTTTTATGTAAATTTTTTTATGTAAA
>CAMQXY010000040.1 GCA_947039005.1 uncultured Photobacterium sp. | reverse complement strand
TCATGTTGGATATGTTTAAAAGTTGGTATCAACGCCGATTCTCTGATCCTCATGCTGTGAGTTTAATGATCATTTTAGGGGGGGCTTTTTTAACCTTATATTTTTTTGGTGGGTTAATAACACCATTATTGGTTGCGATTGTTTTGGCGTATCTACTTGAATCACCGGTGGCGCGTTTGACCTTGTGGGGCGTACCACGAACCCTTTCTGTTGCGATAGTATTGGTTGTTTTTTCCGGATTAATGGTCCTCGCGTTATTGGGTTTAGTGCCGACTATTTGGCATCAAATTACCAATTTAAGTGCTGATATCCCTAAAATGTTTAATGATTTACAGCTATATGTTTCAAGTCTTCCTGAGCGTTATCCTGATTTTGTTCAAGCCCATCAAGTTACTATCTTTGCTGATACCTTACGTGAAAAAGTATTGGCATTAGGCGGCAGCGTTGTAAAAGGCTCATTATCATCATTAGTGAGTTTAGCCACGTTAGGGGTTTATTTGATTTTAGTGCCCTTATTACTGTTCTTTTTACTGAAAGATAAAGACACTATTTTGCGGTCATTTATTGGGGTTTTACCTAAAAATCGTCGTTTAGCCAGCAAGGTTAGTGTCGAAATGAACCAGCAAATTTCTAATTATATTCGCGGTAAAGTGATTGAAATTTTTATTGTTGGTATCGCGAGCTATATCGTATTTGTGGTAATGGGGCTTCAGTATGCCGTGTTACTTGGGGTGTTGGTCGGCTTATCGGTATTGATTCCTTATATTGGTGCTGCTGCTGTCACAGTACCTGTTGCGATGGTTGCTTTATTTCAATGGGGTTGGACACCTGATTTTTGGTGGTTATTAGCTGCTTACGGTATTGTGCAAGTACTCGATGGCAATGTATTGGTGCCAGTACTGTTTTCTGAGGCGGTTAACTTACACCCTGTGGCAATTATTGTTGCGGTGTTAGTCTTCGGTGGGTTATGGGGATTCTGGGGCGTGTTCTTCGCGATCCCATTAGCAACCTTAGTCAAAGCGGTGTGGAGTGCGTTAGTGATGAAAGAAGCTGTACCCCCGGTGAGTTACTGATCTCTTCATAAATTTATCGTGAGTTAACCAGACTTAAAAAGGCCAATAGTGGCCTTTTTTAATAGCTGTAGTTTGAGATGGTATTATTGATTAAGGTAATCAAGCACGACTTGGTGATGATCTTTGGTTTTGAATTTATCAAACACATGCTCAATCTTGCCGTGCTCATCAATTAAGAAACTGATGCGGTGCAAACCATCATAGATTTTACCCATAAACTTCTTCTCTCCCCACACGCCAAATTGATCTGCAACAGCATGATTTTCATCAGATAATAATGTGAAGTTAAGATTATCGCGCTCAATAAACTTAGGTAAACGCTTAACCGGATCAATACTGATGCCTAAAACGACTACATTATGTGCTTCTAATTCAGCTTTACTGTCACGTAAACCGCAGGCTTGAACGGTACAACCGGGGGTCATTGCTTTAGGGTAGAAATAAGCCAGTACTTTTTTACCTTTAAAATCACTTAAACTGACGGGTTGGTCGTCTTGATTGAGCAAAGTAAAAGTGGGGGCAAGCATTCCTGCTATTAAGGTATTCATGCAGCGGTCCTTTTAATTAGTCATAAACGTCAATATAACGCGACCTGTTATGGTGTGTTTTGAAGGGCTATCTATATTGATCAGTGATGACCAATAAAGTTTACTGTACCGTGAGCATTGAGTTGTTCACAAAGCGTTTCATACTCTTCTTGTAAGCTCACTAAATTACAGTTTTCTGGTAAATTGGTACTGATTTGGAGTACTAATTGGTTATCGATATTTGTATGGCCATTTTCAATGGTGTTAGCACTCAGGGTTGAAATATCAATTTTACGGCTGGCCATAAAATGAGTGAAATGTTTAATAAGTCCTGGGCTATCTTTAGCTTCAATATGAAAATCAGCTGTGTATGGAAAGAAACGCGCAATGTGCTTATTGGTGCGTTTCATCACCGTGATTAAATCATGTTCTTGGGCTTTAAGTGGCAATGTCGCTTCAATTCTTGAGATAGCGTTGCTATTACCTGATAACAACATAATCAGTGTAAATTCAGAGCCAAAAAGAGCGATTCGACTATCGACGATGTTACAGCCACTGTGCGCGACAAGATGAGTGATCTCATCGGTGATACCTGGTCTGTCAGTACCTACTGCGGTTATTACGAGGTAATGTTCCATATTTAGCGCCATTTTTCGTGATCATTATTAGCATGTTAGCACAGACTGATTATTCAAAAGAGCGCAAATCATCATCAATAATCACAAATTTTTTTATTATAATTGTGTGGTTAACAATTTTAATTACTTAAAAATATTTGTTTTTGGTGTTAGAAACGTTAAACATTGCTGACAAGCTTAAAATGAATACGATAAAGCGCGCCAGTTAACGGTTTTCAGTCACCCTTTGCTTGAGTTTATAGTCATGCAAAAGTACCATGACTTATCACTAGCTATATATCTCAACCATTTTTCTTGGTGGGTTGCTAATGTTATTAGTTTAGAATTGTTGCGATATATAAAACAGGGGAGACGGACATGTTTTCAGGAAGCATGGTAGCACTATTAACGCCATTTGATCCTTCAGGTGAGGTTGATTATATCGGCCTACAAAAGCTGGTTGAGCACCATATTGAAGCGGGAACCACGGCGATTATTGCGGTTGGAACAACAGGTGAATCAACAACATTAACGGTTGATGAACACATTAAAGTTGTTTTAAAAACGTTAGAATATGTTGATGGACGTGTTCCTGTTATTGCAGGTACAGGCGCTAATGCAACGCATGAAGCTGTAACGATCACTAAACTGTTTTCTGGTACAGGAATTGCTGCCTGTTTAAGTGTGACGCCATACTATAATAAACCGACTCAAGAAGGTTTATATCAACACTATAAAGCGATTGCAGAAGCGACAGATATTCCACAGATATTATACAATGTACCCGGCAGAACTGCGGTTGACTTATTACCTGAAACGGTTGCACGGTTAGCGAAACTTGACAATATCATTGGTATAAAAGATGCAACAGGTGATATTACTCGCGTTAAAAAAACACGGGAACTTTGTGGCGCAGATTTTATCCAATTAAGTGGTGATGATGCAACAGCGGTTGATTTTGTTGCTGAAGGTGGTCATGGGGTTATTTCTGTTACAGCAAATATTGCTGCAGCAGCAATGGCAACGATGTTTAATCTTGCTTTAGACGGTAAGATTGAAGCCGCTCAAGAAATAAACCAACGCTTAATGCCATTACATATCAAACTGTTTGTTGAAGCTAACCCGATTCCTGTGAAATGGGCCGCTTATCAAATGGGATTAATTGAACACGATAACTTACGACTTCCGCTTACTGTTTTAAGCGAATCACAGCAACCTATTGTTAAGCAAGCGCTTATTGATGCTAATGTGTTGTAATATTAGCCATTAATTTGCATGTGTAATAATAGGAGCGCAGGAGCATAAATGAATTATAAATACCGGCTAGCATTAGCCGCCGTCGTAGTGACAACCATTACAGCATGTTCTGGTGGTGCAGATAGTCGTCGACAGGCAGCGCAAGATTTTAATTATCTTAATACGCCATCACTTGAAAGTTGGACGTTGCCGGCAGGTGCTCAACCTTTTAGTAATACTGACTATACTATCCCTGAACATGTTTATCAGGGTGAAGTGGGTACTAAGGTTGATATTCGTCCACCATTACAAGTGTTAGAATTGATCCCTGGTGTTACTTCAGCTATTGATCAGCAAGGCGTAACCTTGTTTATGCCATCATCGAATGAATTGATGAAGATCTGGCAAGTAACACAACAGCTGATTACGGATAACAAAGTCGGTATTGTAAAACAAACCGCTGATCGTATTGATACTGATTGGGTTTCTTGGGCTAATGAAGACGAAGATACCAAGATCAGTAGTCGGTATACGATTGAAAAATCACCTAACATTAATAGCTACCGTATTACGTTAACTGATTGGCGTGAAGATGGAACAGTTAAACCTGTTAGTGCTGATAATAAGCGTCGCTACAGCATTTTAATGACCAATTTAGTGATGGCTAAGTACGATAATATTTCTCGTGAGCAAGCACGTATTGCAGCGGCTGAGCAATTGAAGAATGTGCCTATTATGATGGGTACTGATCGCAGCGGCTTACCGATTATTATTGCACGTGCATCGTATGATGATATGTGGGAACGCTTACCATTAATACTGCAAAAGGTAGGTTTTACGGTTGAAGATCGTAACCGTTCGCAAGGTCTGATTGAGGTTAAATACCGTCAACCAGATGATGCATTCTGGGCTCAGTTAGGCACTAAGCCGATGAACTTAACCAATGATAAGTATCGTATACTTGTTGGTGATTTAGGTAATCGTACTTCATTGAATATTACTGATAATGAAGGTAAACCAGTGACTGAATCGGTATTAGATTCAATTGCACCTGTATTTGGCGCGGCTTTTGCTAAATAATTAATCTGTTATCTTGGTTATTAAAAAACCGCTTTAGTTAATCACTAAAGCGGTTTTTTTATGGAAATTAACGATCAACTAGCTATTAATTAACGATTAACTAACGACTAACTAATTATTTAATTTCAACACCTTGAGCTTGTAAGTCGGCATGGTAAGACGAACGAACAAACGGACCACAAGCTGCATGTGTAAAGCCAAGATCAAGTGCAATTTGCTTTAGCTCGTCAAACTCTTCAGGCGGTACATAACGTTCAACCGGTAAGTGGTGACGACTTGGTGCTAGATATTGACCTAGCGTTAGCATGGTTACGCCATGAGCCCGTAGATCTTTCAATACTTGAATGATCTCTTCTTTGGTTTCACCTAGACCCATCATTACGCCAGATTTTGTTGGCACCGTTGGGTGAATCTCTTTAAATTTCTTTAATAGATCCAATGACCACTGGTAGTTCGCACCAGGACGTGCTTTGCGATATAGGCGCGGTGCTGTTTCGAGGTTATGGTTAAACACATCTGGTGCCGTATCTTGGAAAATCTCTAGTGCACGATCCATGCGACCACGAAAGTCTGGAACTAATGTTTCAATGTGAATTTGTGGGCTTTTTTCTCGAATATGATTAATACAATCAACAAAATGCTGAGCACCACCATCACGAAGATCATCACGGTCTACAGATGTCACCACTACGTAACGTAATTTCATTTCAGCAATCGTTTGTGCTAAGTGGCTCGGTTCTTCTGCATTGGGTGGTAATGGGCGACCATGAGCAACATCACAAAATGGGCAACGGCGAGTACAAATTGCACCTAAAATCATAAAAGTTGCAGTACCGTGATTAAAACATTCTGCCAAGTTTGGACATGATGCTTCTTCACATACTGAGTGGAGATTATTTTTACGTAGTGCCGATTTTATTTCTTGAATGCGTTTACTGTCTGATGGCAGTTTTATTTTCATCCATGAAGGTTTACGTAACACTTCTTTGGGGGCTTCTTCTTGGGCAACATTACGTACCGGAATTAATGCCATTTTATCAGCATCACGGTATTTAACGCCTTGTTCAATTTTAATTGGTTTGCTCATAGTTGATTGCTTTCCGTCATCCATTCGACCTGAGGGTAGTCGAGTAATTTTGTTAATTCTTCAATGAGTACTGGCTGAACGTCCATCAGTTCATGGGGACCATTTAATAACGCTGTTTGCGTCATTTCCATTCCAGCATAACCACAAGGATTAATGCGTTGGAACGGGGTCAAATCCATATTTATATTCAGTGCCAGACCATGAAAAGAGCAGCCGTGTCTGATCCGTAATCCTAATGAACATATCTTGCGATTATCGACATAAACACCAGGGGCATCAGGGCGAGCATTAGATGTAATCCCAAAGTGGGATAGTGTATTAATAATGGTGTTTTCGATGTGGCTGACTAGGTCACGAACACTGAGTTTTTTTCTGCGTAAGTTAATCAATATATAAGCAACTTGCTGACCTGGGCCATGGTATGTCACTTGACCACCACGATCACTTTGGACTACTGGAATATCACCGGTGTTGAGTAGGTGTTCTATCTTTCCAGCTTGCCCTTGAGTAAAGACAGGGTGATGTTCAACCAACCATATTTCATCTGCCGATACATCGGTGCGGTCATTCGTGAATTGATGCATGGCATCAAAGGTGGCTTGATAATCACAACGGCCCAGATTTCTAATAATAAGAGATTTTTGCAAATTTGTGCCTATTTATTGATATAACGCAAAGCGTCATTGAATGACTGTGAACTGCGTTATTATACCTAAACTGTTCAAAGAAGCATAATTAACCAGTTGTTTACGTGTTATTAACAGTTTTGATGATTATATTGCAAGAGAGGAATCGGCGAAAAGAGAATAAATAAGGGAGGGAATAAAAAAGATAAAAATATGGCGACTAAAAAGTAGTCGCCATTAGTCTTTGCATGGAATGACTATAGTACAACGCGCACGATGTCGATCGCGCCAAGTTCTTTATATAGCGTTTCAATTTGTTCAATATTGGTTGCGTTCACTGTCACAGATACTGCAGTGTAAGTCCCTTTGCTGCTTGGCTTAGAGATAGGAACGTAATCACCAGGGATCGTTTTTTGAATAACTTCAACGATACGATCTTCTAATTCTGGCTTATTTTCACCCATGACTTTGAAAGCAAAGCTACAAGGGAATTCCAATAGATCTTTTAGTTTTGGTTGCTCTTGTTCTGACATATAGAACTCCAAGATTGCGTTTGTTCAATTTAGGATCGTGTGATGGGTCACAAAACACGAGGTATATTGGCATCTTAATGCGTCATTAGCTGGAAAACAAGCGTGTAATTGTGGTGGTGGCTCTCGGTTATTGGAAAATGTGTATGCAGGCTTGTAAACCAAAAGAAGCCACCATTTGGCAGCTTCTTTATTAGGGCGTATTGGGCTTATAACGAATGATTAAAACCAGCTTTGTACTAGCATCATTACATAATCAACCAGACGGCTAAAGAAATTACCTTGTTTTACTTCAGTCAGTGCCACTAAAGGGTATTGAGCAATATCGGTATCACCTAAACGGTAATAAAGCGTACCCATTACTTCACCTTTTTGAATAGGTGCTTTAAGTTCTTTAGTTAATACGAAGCTTGCTTTTAAATCTTTAGTTTGGCTACGAGGAAGCGTAACGTAGGTATTTTCATTAACGCCAAGATTTACTTTATCCGTATCGCCCATCCAGACTTTTTCAGTCACAAATGTTTGATCTTTTTTATACGGCGTTAACGTAGTGAAGAAACGGAAGCCATAAGTCAGTAGCTTTTTACTTTCAGCAAGACGCGCATGTTTACTTGCCGTACCCATCACCACTGAAATTAGACGTACATTGCCTTCAGTCGCAGTACTTACCAAGCTATAACCAGCATTATCTGTATGACCGGTTTTCATGCCATCAACATGCATGCTTTGATCCCACAATAAACCATTACGGTTATATTGGGTAATGCCGTTGTAAGTAAATGATTTCTCATCGTAGATCTTAAATTCATTCGGAAGATCGTGGATAAGCGCACGTGTAAGAACAGAAAGATCGTAAGGAGTGGTGTATAAGTTTGGATTATCTAAGCCATGTACGTTGGTGAAATGAGTTGATTTCATGCCAAGATTTTTAGCCCAACCATTCATTAATTCAACAAATGCTTGTTGTGATCCTGCAATATGCTCAGCCATTGCGACACAGGCATCGTTACCCGAGTCAACAATAATGCCACGGTTAAGATCCGATACTTTAACTGTCTTACCTACTTCTAAGAACATCTTTGATGAACCTGGGAAGTTTTTCGCCCATGCATTTTTACTAATTACGACGTTATCATTAGGGGAGATATTGCCGTTTTTAATTTCTTGACCAATAACATAACTGGTCATCAGTTTGGTTAGGCTAGCAGGCGCTAATTTTTCATTTTGGTTATGACCAGCAATGATTTTGCCTGAGTTGTAGTCAATAAGAACATAACCTTTAGCCGCAATTTGTGGAGCTTCAGGTACTACTACTGGTGATGCAGCAACAGTAGCTGAAACCAGCAGAGTGGCAGAGATGGCTACAGAACGGAAAAGCACAGCTGTTTTTTTCATGATATATCTAACTTTAATTAATCTGTGGCTAAAAAGTGGGCTCACTATAACAGATAACACATTGGCAATCAGTGCCTGAACGGAAGTTTCCAAAGTTCTGACATTAGGGAATAAAGATTAATATTGTGGGACTTGTTATGTGATATAGAAATAAACAGCCTATGGGATCGTGGTTTTAATAACAAACCATAGGCTGTAGGTATGATTATGAAATAATAATAAGGCTCAATTATCGTTTTTCAGTGATCATAAATGCTTGTGGATAATGAGTGTTTTTTACTTTGCTGAGTAATAAATCAGCATCTTTGTGATCTAAAAATGGCCCTAATCGAACCCGAAAAATAGTACGATCGGTGATTTTTTCAATATCAACGTTGGTGTTATACCGTTTTTTAACGTCTTGTTGCATCTGATCCGCTGTTTTCTGGTTATTAACTGCCGCTAATTGGATGAAATATTGAATAGGGATCGGTGCTTTTTTTATTTCAGCTTTGGTTGATGGTTTTGGTATGGTTATTACTTCAATTTTTACCGGCGCTGTACCGTAGCTGATCACGCCTAATTTAGACGCTGCTGCCATACTTAAATCAATAATACGACCATCATGGAATGGACCGCGATCGTTAACACGTACAATCACTGATTTGTGATTTAGGGTATTGGTAACGCGGACAAAACTCGGTAACGGTAAGGTTTTATGTGCCGCTGTCATCGCGAACATATTATACACTTCACCGTTGGCTGTTTTATGACCGTGAAATTTTTCGCCATACCATGAAGCAAATCCTGTCTCGGTATAGCCTTGAGGATGTTTAATAATATGGTAGCGTTTACCGCGTAAGGTGTAGTCTTTATTACCGCCACGGCTATAAGGTTCGTAGTGCGGTGTAATTAAGTGTACTTTTGAAAAGTCAGGAATAACCTTAGGGGCACGATCATCTTTAAGAGAATAACGTCCAGCATTTGGGTCGTCGGTATTCGGTTTGATGACTTGAGCAGGTTTCGTGGTTGTATCTGGCTTAGTTTGGGGCTGTTGAGTTTGTTCAGGCGAAGAACTACACCCAGCAAGAATTAGGAAAAAAACTACAAATAGTGAACGCATTTATTAGGTCGCCTTAGACAACATTTTTCTATGAGTGTGGATGGACATCAGAATACCAAAACCAGCCATAAGAGTAACCATTGAGGTACCGCCATAGCTAACAAGGGGAAGTGGCACACCTACGACAGGCAATAGTCCACTTACCATTCCGATATTAACAAAAATATAAACAAAGAAGCTGAGCACAATACTGCCCGCCATCATACGCCCAAATGCAGTTTGGGCTCTGCTAGCAAGTAATAATCCCCGAGCAAGCACAAACAGGTACATTGTTAATAAACCAATAACACCCGCTAATCCCCATTCTTCGGCAATTACCGCAAAAATGAAGTCAGTATTACGTTCAGGAACAAATTCCAATTGTGATTGTGTGCCATGGAGCCAGCCTTTACCCGTGATCCCTCCGGAACCAATGGCTATCTTTGATTGGATGATATGGTATCCCGCACCTAAAGGATCAGACTCAGGATTAAATAAGGTCATTACTCTAGTGCGTTGATAGTCATGCATCAGGAAGAACCATAACACAGGAATAAAGGCGCCGAGTAATATCAATGCGCCAATTATCACTCGCCAGCTAATTCCTGACAGAAACAGAACAAATATCCCCGATGCGGCGATCAAAATTGAGGTGCCGAGGTCTGGTTGCTTAGCAATTAAAATTGTTGGCGTGAAAATCATCACTAACGCAATAAATATATGTCGAAAGGCTGGAGGTAATGGGCGGTTGCCGATAAATCGTGCCACCATTAAAGGTACAGCTAATTTGATCAGTTCTGATGGCTGAAAACGAATAAAGCCTAAGTTTAGCCATCGTTGTGCGCCTTTAGAGACTTCGCCAAAGGAGAGTACGCTAATGAGCAGTACTAATCCGATCCCAAATAAATACGGTGCCCATGCTTCATAGTGACGTGGTGCGATTTGAGCTAATAGCAACATCACCCCAAGCGACAATACCATTCGCATCGCTTGACGTTCCATCATCGGTATACTTTGGCCACTGGCACTGTACATGATCACTAATGAGAAACTCATGATCGCTAGTAATCCCAGTAACAAAGGGATATCAATATGTAAGCGATCACTTATGCTGGGTTTTTCGCCGGTTGTTGCCATGATGCTCATTAACGTACCTCTGCTGTTGCTTTTGTTGGTGCTACCAATGATGGCGGTATATCGGCAGGGGATTCAATTAACATATGATCAAATATTTTGCGTGCAATAGGTCCACCGTTACTTGAACCACCGCCGGCATTTTCTAATACCATCGAGACCACAACTTGTGGTTTTTCAAACGGTGCAAATGCGGTAAATAATGCATGGTCACGTAAATGCTCTGCTAATTCATCAGCATCATATTTCTGGTTTTCCGCTAAACCAAAGACTTGAGCTGAACCTGATTTACCGCCGGCTTGATATGGGGTGTTATAAAATGCTTTACGCGCTGTACCGCGGTTACCATAGAGTACGCGGTGCATACCTTCACGAGCGATCTCCCATGTTTTTTGATCAACGCCAGTGATCGGTGGGAAATCTTTAAATTCAGCGGGTGATTCTAGATCGTTATCAATGATATTTTTGAGTAGGTGTGGACGATGTACAACGCCACTATTTACTAGCACTGAGGTTGCTTTCGCCATTTGTAATGGGGTCGCGGTCCAATAACCTTGGCCAATACCTACCGGAATAGTATCCCCTTGATACCAAGGGCGCTTGTGACGTATTTGTTTCCATTCACGGGTTGGCATATTGGCTCTACTTTCTTCATGAATATCAATGCCTGTATATTTGCCATAACCAAATTTGTTCATCCAAGTCGAGAGGCGATCAATGCCAAGATCGTAGGCAACCTGATAGAAATAAGTATCTACCGATTCTTCAATCGCCTTATAAATATTGACTCGACCATGACCCCAACGCAGCCAGTCACGGAATTTACGGCTGGTAGAATTGGGTATTTGCCACCAACCGGGATCATTACGGGTTGTATTAGGCGTGATCACCCCTTCCGTTAGTGCAGCAACGGCAATAAAAGGTTTAACGGTTGACGCAGGTGGATAAATACCGAGCGTAACCCGATTAACTAAGGGACGATCTGGATTATTCAGTAAGGCATTATATTTCTTACTTGAGATCCCACGAACAAACAGGTTTGCATCATAACTTGGGCTCGATACCATGGCTAAAATTGCGTTATCTTTGGGATCTAATACCACGATAGAGCCACGTTTATGTTTAACGATCTCTTTGCCTGTTTTAGGATCAATACTGCGTGAGATTAATAAATTTTGGACATATTGTTGAAGGTTGATATCAATATTGATTTTGATATCTTTACCAGGAATTGGTGGAATATATTTTAAGGTGCGAATAATGCGCCCACGGCTATTGACTTCAACTTCTTGATAGCCAGATGTACCGTGTAATAGTTCTTCGTAATAACGTTCAACACCCAGTTTTCCCATATCGCGAGTAGCTTTGTAATTACTCAGTTTTCCTGCTTTATCAAGCTTTTTAAGATCACGATCGTTAATTTTAGCGACATAACCTAAAACGTGAGTTAGGGAATCACCGTAAGGATAATAGCGTTTTAGGTGTGCTTTAACTTCAACCCCAGCGAGGCGATGTTGATTAACGGAAAATAGGGCAACTTGCTTTTCGTTGAGATGTTCAAGAATAGGAACAGATTTAAAGCGACGGGTACGACTGCGCTCTTTTTGGAAATTAGCAATGTCTTCATCAGTAATGCCCATGATCTGTTTGAGATCGGCAAAGGTTTGATCAAGTTCAGAGACTTTTTCTAAGGTGATTTCAAGACTGTATATTGGTCTGTTTTCAGCCAATATTACTCCATTTCGGTCGTAAATTAAGCCACGATTAGGGGAGACAGGGACAACTTTGATACGGTTATCATTAGAGCGAGTTTGATAGTCCTGATGTTGTTTAACCTGAATATGAAACAGATTAAACAGCAGCAGGCCTACAAGTATTGCGATACCAACAAATGAGACAAGAGCTCGACGAAAAAATAGTGCCGACTCAGCGCGATGATCGCGGATCTGGGTTCGCTTTTGCCTCATTGATGATTATTCCCTGTGGTACGGATGGTTAGCCGTGACACTCCATGCACGGTATAAGCTTTCAGCCATTACCACGCGCACCAATGGGTGTGGTAAAGTCAATGGTGATAATGACCAGCTTTGTTCTGCCGCTGCTTTACATGCAGGAGAAAGTCCTTCTGGTCCGCCGATCAAAATTGACACATCACGACCATCCAGTTTCCATGCATCCAATTGTTGTGCCAATTGTCCTGTATCCCAGCGTTTACCTGGAATATCCAGCGTGACAATACGGTTGCCTTTTGCAACAGCTGCTAACATAGCTTCGCCTTCTTTTTGAAGAATACGAGGAATGTCAGCATTTTTGCCACGCTTTCCCGCTGAAATTTCAATTAATTCCAGTGGCATATCTTTTGGGAAGCGACGACTATATTCTTTATAGCCTTCCTCAACCCATTTTGGCATTTTAGTACCAACAGCAATCAGTTGAAGCTTCATGGTCAATTAGCTCCAAAGCTTCTCCAGTTGGTATAGCTCACGTGCATCTTCTTGCATGATATGTAGCATAACATTGCCCATATCAACAATAACCCATAGACCTTCTTTTTCGCCACTGATGCCTAGAGGTGGGTAATCAACTAATTTTGTTTCTTTTTCGACGTGATCGGCAATAGAAGCCACATGACGGTTAGATGTACCTGTACAGATAACCATCATATCAGTGATGCTTGATTTACCGCGTACATCAATAGTTACGATATCTTGTGCTTTAATGTCGTCAATTTTATCAACAATGAAATCGTGTAGTTCTTGAAGCTGCAAAGGGATTCCCTCACTTGAGTGTTAGTATGATGTTGGTCGAGTGGCGGCGCTATTATTAGCGTCGATAATGTCAAAGAGACATACTGACCATGATATTGTGCCGCAGTATACCATGCTCTTATCAGACAGCGATAAGCGGACAAGGTTCAGACGGTGTTTTTTCGCATGTTTGTATCGCGATTAGGTTCAAATACCTAAAAAGTCGCGATTTTGACCTGAATTTATTTTAGTTAAAATGATGTAAATGTGTTTTTACACCACACATTTCGGCACATAAACAGCTTAAGTCTGACCATGGCTGGGTGTCGTAATCAGTTTTAACCTGAATTTCTAATAATGTTAGCTGCCGAATAATGGACACTAAAGTGGTGAGTGGTAATCGATGCAGAGCACCAATATACATTTCACGGCGGTTTTGCCACACTCTAAATTGTTCAAAGATCAGATTTAAAGGGGTGCCTTTTTTACCCATTTCTTGCATTTTATACAATTGAGTTAATTCACGCTGCAAAGTTCGTAATAAAATTGTCGCTTCAATCCCTTCCGCTTGTAGTTGACGCAATACACGTTGACTGCGTTTAGCTTGTCCAGCTAATAGTGCATCAATTAATTGAAATGGGGTGTAGTGATTATGGCGACTGAGTGCTTCTTGTAACCGCACGATGGTTAAGATGCCATCGGGGTAAAGTAGCACTAATTTATGTAAACTTTGCGATAGCGCCAGTAAATTACCTTCATGCCATTGGGCTAACATTTGCACTGATTCGTGATCAGGTTTTAAACCTAACTGTTGGCAACGGCTCTGAATAAAACGTGGCATTTGACGCGGATCAGGGGTATTGCAAGGCACATAAAGCCCAATATTATCGAGGGCTTTAAACCACTTAGTGCTTTCCTGTTTTTTATTAATTCTAGGTCCCGTCAGAATTAATAAAATATCAGGATTAAGCGCATCAATCACTTCAAGCAATGCTTTGGCTTGAGTGGTGTTTAAGCCCGTTTCAGCAATTTCAAGCTCGATAATTTGTTGCGCTGAAAATAAGCTCATGGCATTACAGCAATCTAATACTGCATTCCAATCAATATTATTGTCGATAGTGAAGCTATGTCGTTCAAGAAAGCCTTGTGGTTGGGCGATATGTTTGATGTTATCGCCCGCTTCTTGTTTTAATAACAACTCATTACCAAACAGTAAATAAGCCTGACGCAGGCCTTTTGTTAGCTGCTGCGTCAGTTGTTCTGGGTAGACTCTCATTGCGCGTTGTGATCTTGTTTTTTATGTATAACCGCAGGTGTCGTGGTAATGGTAGTGGTACTGCCATCTTTAATGGATACTTTTTGGTTATGCAAAATTTGGTTTAATTCGGCATTCAACTTATCTTCTTCCATCTTATTAAAAACAGTGGTCAGACGCGCTAGTTTACGCATGATTTGTTGTGCCGCTTGTTCACGCATCACATTTACTAATTCATCACGTTCTACTGATTTTGCTAGTGCTGAAAGTGGGTTATCTAAGAAAGTACGTGTGACTTTAGTGCTAAATTGTTCAATACCTTGATTTGGGATGGTCACGGTGTAATTAACGGTTAAGGTTAAATCATATTCTGCTTTACCGTTATTTTGATACAGAGATAATGTACTGTCACCGGTTGATTCACTGGTGATATTAAGGTTTGGTATTGTTGCTGCTGGTTTTACTTCTTCAATACCATGCAGTTTAAATTGATATTTTACCATACGGGTTAATTTGCCGTAGGGGTCAAAACTGGTTAACGATAGCTTAGCGATCCCTTCAGGTAGCATATAGTTACCCCGAAGGTGAAAACCACAAGAAGCTGTTGTAAGCGCGAGAAGAGTGATGATAAGTAGTCGAGTTAGGCTGTTAGCCGAGAAAAAACTTTTCACGAAAGTCAGCTCCTTGAAAGAAAAGAAGGTGCGCTGGGCGCAAAATTAAATATGACCGTAATTATAAAGATCCCCGCAAAAGCGGGGATCTTTAGGCTATTACTGTGTTAGTAACAACGTTATACAGTAGTTAACCTTGATTAGTTAGCAACAATGTTAAGCAGTTTACCGGGTACATAAATAACTTTACGTACGGTATTACCCTCAGTAAAGCGGGTTACGCCTTCATCAGCCATTGCTAATGCTTCTACTTGCTCTTTGGTTGCGTCTGCCGCTACCGTTAATTTAGCACGTAGTTTACCGTTAACTTGCACAATGATCAGTTTTTCATCTTCAATCAATGCCGCTGCATCAGCTTGTGGCCATACTGCATGGTCAATGTCTGTTTGACCCAGTGCTTGCCACATTTCAAAACAGATATGCGGTGTCATTGGGTAAAGCATGGTAACAATCGCTTTTAGTGCTTCATCAAGAATAGCACGATCTTGTACTGACTCTTGTGGCGCTTTAGCCAGCTTGTTCATTAATTCCATGATGGCAGCAATTGCGGTATTGAATGTCTGACGACGACCAATATCATCACTTACTTTAGCGATAGTTTTATGAATATCACGACGAAGTGCTTTTTGATCGCTGCTTAGTGCTGTGGTATCAACTGTTTCAGCATCACCTTTTTCAGCATGCTCACGAACCAGTTTCCAAACACGTTTAAGGAAACGGTTAGCACCTTCAACGCCAGATTCTTGCCATTCAAGCGTCATATCAGCAGGTGATGCAAACATCATAAATAGACGTACAGTATCAGCACCGAACTTGTCGACCATCTCTTGTGGGTCGATACCGTTGTTTTTAGACTTAGACATTTTGATCATGCCTGAGTGCTCAACATTGTGACCTTGTGAGTCAACAGCGGTAGTAATGCGACCTTTGCCATCACGCTCAACAGTAACATCTGTTGGTGCAACCCACTCTTTACCACCTTTTTCAGTGGTATAGAAGAATGCATCAGCCAATACCATGCCTTGGCATAGTAGTTGCTTAAACGGTTCGTTAGAGGTTACATAGCCTGCATCACGTAGCAATTTGTGGAAGAAACGTGAGTACAACAGGTGCATACAAGCGTGCTCAATACCACCAACATATTGATCAACAGGTAGCCAGTAGTTAGCTTTAGCAGGATCTAGAATATCATCTGCTTGTGGTGAACAGTAACGTGCGTAGTACCAAGATGACTCCATAAAGGTATCAAAGGTATCAGTTTCACGTAGTGCTGGTTCGCCATTAAAAGTGGTTTTTGCCCACTCTTTATCTGCTTTAATTGGGCTGGTTACGCCATCCATTACTACATCTTCAGGAAGTAGTACCGGTAGCTGATCAGCGGCAACAGGGTGAACCTGACCGTCTTCAGTGGTTACCATTGGGATTGGTGCACCCCAGTAACGTTGGCGTGAAACACCCCAGTCACGAAGACGGAAGTTAACGGTTTTCTTGCCTTTGCCATCTGCTTCAAGTTTTGCTGCAATAGCATCAAACGCTTGTTGGAAGTTGAGACCGTCGAATTCACCTGAATTGAACAACACACCTTTTTCAGTATATGCCGCTTCAGAAATATCAAACTCGCTACCGTCTTCTGGCTTAATAACCGCCATGATGTCGATGTTGTATTTAGTTGCAAATTCAAAATCACGTTGATCGTGAGCTGGAACTGCCATTACTGCACCTGTGCCGTAATCCATTAATACGAAGTTAGCAACGTAGACCGGTACTTCACGACCATCTAGTGGGTGGATAGCAGTAAAGCCTGTATCCATGCCTTTCTTTTCCATTGTTGCTAGTTCAGCTTCAGCAACTTTGGTGTTACGGCACTCATCGATAAATGTTGCTAGGGCTGGATTATTCTCAGCCGCTTTTGCAGCTAGAGGGTGACCTGCTGCAATGCTAACAAATGTCACACCCATTAGGGTGTCAGGACGGGTGGTGTAAACTTCTAAATCGTTTTGACCTTTAACGTTAAACGTTAGCTCAACGCCTTCAGAACGACCAATCCAGTTACGTTGCATAGTCTTAACCATTTCAGGCCAGCCATCTAACGTATCAAGATCATCAAGTAATTCTTGAGCATACTCAGTAATTTTAATGAACCACTGTGGAATTTCTTTTTGTTCTACAGGGGTATCACAACGCCAGCAACAACCGTCTTCTACTTGCTCGTTAGCCAGTACAGTTTGGTCATTAGGACACCAGTTAACAGAAGATGTCTTTTTGTAAACTAGGCCTTTGTTGTACAGTTTAGTGAAGAACTCTTGTTCCCAACGGTAGTACTCTGGAGTACAAGTTGCGAACTCACGGCTCCAATCGTAACCAAAACCTAATAATTTAAGTTGGTTCTTCATGTACTCAATGTTTTCGTAAGTCCAAGGCGCCGGTGCAGTGTTATTTTTTACCGCTGCGTTCTCTGCTGGCAGGCCAAATGCATCCCAACCAATTGGTTGCATCACATTTTTGCCTTGTAAGCGTTGGTAGCGAGAGATAACATCACCGATAGTGTAGTTACGCACGTGACCCATATGCAAGCGACCACTTGGGTACGGGAACATAGAGAGACAGTAGAATTTTTCTTTATTAGGGTCTTCACTAACAACAAAGGTCTTATTGTTATCCCAATGTTCTTGAACTTTTTGTTCAATGTCCTGTGGACGATATTGTTCTTGCATCGATGACATCCAGAATTTTGTGAGTTTAATACAAACACATTCATTGTAATCGACATAGGATAACCAAAGGTAAAGGTGTCAACAATAGCTGATAGCGATTCGGCGACCTTAATCTTACATTTGGTCGTAATTACGTAATTATTTCGCACATTGGCGGAGGATTAATCCCATGACTAAGCAACAAAAGCAGTATGAAGCAGTATTAGAAAAAGTAACTGAAGCGCTTAAGCATAGCCCAGAAGAGCTTAAGAAGTTTTTTAAAGTAACCGAGCTTTATGGTAAAGCTGCCAGTGATATGACCAAAGATGAGTTGGCATTGATTGAAGCGTATATCAAAAGTGATCTTAAAACGACCGAGCTTTATGGTAAAGCGGCTAGCGATATGACCAAAGATGAATTGTCGTTAGTTGAAGCTTATGTCAAAAGCGATTTAAAAACCTTTACTGAAGAAGTAAAGAGTAGCTCACAGCCATTTAGTGAGAGTCCGTTTTATAAGTTAGTCAGTGAAAGTATTTGGAAGAATTTAGCTGAAATTACTGATAAGACTCAATTAGAGTGGATTGAAGTCATGGATGATATTCAACATAAAGGGGTTTATCAGGCGGGTGAGCTTGTCGGTTTAGGTAATCTTGTGTGTGAGCAATGTGGTCATACTGAAATGATCACCCATGTGACTCGTATTGAACCGTGTGTTAAATGTGGTTGTAAGCACTTTTCACGTTTGCCATTGAATCCATAATGGCGTGTGCTTTACGTACCATCGATAAAAAACGCAGCCATATTACGTGCTGCGTTTTTATTTTTATATAGAAAAAAGATAACGATTAATAATCAGGTTGTTCGATAGTATCAACTACCACCGCTGAATCTGTCGATTTTATGGTGTTAGCTGGCTTTTGCAGTGGTTGTTGTCGCTGTTGAGATACCGTTCGAGTCGGTTGGTAGTCATGATTAAATTCAGGTAACACTTGATCATAACCTTTGACTTCACGGGTAACCGCTGTCATTGGATCATAGGTGAATTTTTGCCCAGCAAGTGATGCTTCAATCATTGCACCGCCTTTGGTACGGGTAAAGATCGCGACCCCATTAATGTAGCTTTCAGTCAGGTAATCACTACCCGCATGCATACCTGCTCCTGCTGTACCAATTTTAGCCGATGCACCTTCATCTAAAGCTACGGCTGACGCTTGGGCATCGAGTTCTAGACCGCCATCAATAAAGCGGTCATAAGCACGTTTATCTTGGAAGAACAAGATTTCGCTAAAGGCTTGACCACCAAATTGTAACCCAATAGACACTTGATATAACTTAGCAAACCCCATTGCTTTATTTGCTTTAAATACCACGCCAGATCCGTAAGCACCCCCGATCCAAAAACCACCTTTACCCACCGATGGAAAAACAGCGTAACCATAAGCCGAATGGAAGAAAGGTTGTGTTTGTGGCGATTTGTAAAAATGAGCTAAGGCATCTTTAGTATCATTTTGCTGTTCTTGAGCAAGTGCTTGAGTTGATAGCATCAGCATCAATAGTGAACACAAGCTGATAAAGATTTTAGGTGGTGTTTGCATTTGTCGTTCCTTATCTCGCCCCGGGCGGTTGGACCTGCGGGATCGCGGTTGTTATTAGGCTATGAAATTACAATAAACTAACCGTAAAAAAAGGTGAAGTTATTAGCTTCACCTTTGAGTTTATTCTTTTTCTGTTGAACGTAAGTCACGGAAATGTCCGCGTTTACGTCGGATTAATATCCAAGATAACGCTAATGCCCATAAACAATAACCATATAATGGCCAACTGCCTAAGGTGGTATAGGGTGTCATTCCGATGGTTGGAATCACTTTATCTTTCAATACTCCAGTCACAAATTGCGGTAATTTCTTGGTGATATGACCATTATGGTCAACCACGGCGGTAATCCCCGTATTGGTTGCACGTAATAATGGTTTACCCAATTCAAGTGCGCGCATTTGTGCAATTTGCATGTGTTGGAATGGACCAATAGAATGTCCAAACCAAGCATCATTAGACATCGTGAGTAGTAACTCTGTTTCTTTGGTAACGTTTTGGCGAATTTGCTCACCAAATGCAATCTCATAACACAGTGCGGGGGCAATAGAATAACCATGCGCTTGAATATTCGGTTGAATATAAGGGCCAGGGCTAAACGATGACATCGGCAGATTAAATAAGGGTGCTAATGGGCGTAAAATGCTGGCAAACGGTACATATTCACCAAAAGGCAACAGGTGGTGCTTAGTGTAACGGGTTGCGGTGTTGTAGTTGTATGGGCCATCGGCATCAACACCGAGTGTCAAAATATTATTGAAAAACTCACCATCGGCTTTTTGATCTAAAATGCCAGTAATCACAGTACTGTTATTGGCACGTGCTGCCGCATCGAGATTTTGTAAGAAGGTTGGAATTTCTTCTTCAAGAGCTGGAACAGCAGCTTCTGGCCAAATAATTAAATCAGCACCCCAATTATCACGGGTAAGATCCATGTATTTCATTAGGGTTGGCCAGCGGTGACTTGGTAGCCATTTTTCTTCTTGAGAAATATTGCCTTGGATAAGAGCAACGGTCACGCTGTGCTTAGGATCAGGCTTTACCCACTGTGGAATACCGGCTAATAAAGCCAATATTACAACTAAAATAGCGACCATTAATGGACGCCAGTTACGGTAATAGAGGGTAGCGGTAATCGAACCTGATATAAGTACCAGTGCTAGCGTTATGCCTTCAACGCCTAAAATAGGTGCGAAATGTGCAAGTGGTGTATTGATCTGACTGTAGCCCATCCATAACCAAGGGAATCCAGTAAATAACCAGCCACGGACCCAATCAAGTATGAGCCAAATAACCGGCCCTGAGAGCAATAATTGATGGAAAGGCCGCCCACGGTTAAAGCGGTTAAATAAATAGCCAAATAACGCTGGATAAAGGGCTAAATAGCTAATCAGTAAGCCCATTAAGAACATGCTGGCGATCTTTGGCATACCGCCAAAGGTATCAATGCTGACATGTACCCAGCTGATACCAGTACCAAACATGCCTAGGCCATAAAGAAAGCCAATCAGTGCAGATCGTTTAGGAAGTTGTTTTTGTAATAAAAAGAAAAATAGAATTAGGGTTAGTGGGGCGATAAATGCGTAGTCATAAGGTGCAAAAGACAAGGTTGCAATCGCACCAGCAGGGACTGCTGCAAGCAGCCGTCCCAACGAGATTAGTGTTTTTTTTGTCATCATTTACGGAGTAATGGTAGGTTGAAATGCTTCATCAGGTACAGTTACTTGTAACTGGATAACACGGCGGTTATCAGACGAGGTCACTTTAAATGAATAACCATTAATTTCAACAACTTCACCGCGCGATGGCAAGTGTCCAAAATTCATCATTACCAAGCCGCCGACAGTATCGACTTCTTCGTCACAAAATGAGGTATGGAATAGTTCATTGAAATCTTCAATGGTTGTTAGGGCTTTGACCGCATAAGTATGCTTACTTAACTGACGAACTTCTTGTTCTTCTTCGTCGTCGAATTCATCTTCGATTTCGCCAACAATTTGCTCAAGAATGTCCTCAATAGTAATAACACCAGATACACCACCAAACTCATCCACCACAATAGCCATATGGTAGCGTTCTTCGCGGAATTCTTTTAATAGTCGATCAACACGCTTACTTTCCGGTACGACAACAGCGGGACGTAATACTTTATCGATATCAAAAGGCTCGCTATCAGGTAATAAATAACGCAGTAAGTCTTTGGCTAATAAAATGCCTTCAACATGGTCTTTATCATCACTAATAACAGGGTAGCGAGAGTGTTGGGCTTCAACAATTAAATCAATGAGATCTTCTAGCTTCTGAGAACGCTCGATAGTAGTCATTTGTGAGCGTGGGATCATGATGTCCCGCACGCGCATTTCTGCTATTTCCATCACACCTTCGAGCATGTCGCGGGTGTCATGATCGATTAAATCGTTTTCTTCCGAATCACGGAATACTTCAACTAATTCTTCACGGTTTTGTGGTTCACCTTGGAACAGTTGGCCAATACGTTCAAAGAAGGATTTTCTACTCGGACCTTCAGTTGTTGGAGATTTATCTTCGTTCATTATTTACTTTATCAACTAAGTGGACATTGCCACGGAAAAGCGGCTTATTTTATTAAGCCGCGGAATATTCGTTGGTATCTTACTACTTTTCAGAAATGTAAGGGTCGACAAAACCCATGTTTTGCATGATTTCAGTCTCTAATGCTTCCATTTCTTCAGCTTCATCATCTTCGATATGATCATAACCTAGCAGATGCAGACTGCCGTGTACAACCATATGTGCCCAATGAGCATTAAGTGGCTTTTGTTGTTCAAGTGCTTCAGCTTCGACAACTTGACGACAAATAATTAAATCCCCAAGTAAATTGATTTCGATCCCTGGTGGTGCTTCAAATGGGAAAGAAAGCACATTTGTTGGTCGATCTTTACCGCGGTACTCAAGGTTGAGTGCATGGCTTTCTTGCTCGTCAACTAAACGGATAGTGACTTCAGCATCAGCCTGAAACGGTGTGACAGCAGCATCTAACCATTGTTGGAATTCGGTTTCAGTCGGTAATCCGGCTTCGTCTGCTGTTGCAAGTTGTAGATCAAGATAAATCGCCATTAGTTACTCTTTTGTGATTCAATTTTAGCTGCTGTCGCGACAGCGAATAAGGCGGCTTCTTTAGCTTCTTGCTCGGTGCGACGACGTTGTTCTGCTTGTTGACGTTGTTTTTGATCTTCACTTTCCCATACGTCATAAGCTTGAACGATACGTGCCACCATTGGATGGCGAACTACATCATTGGCTAAGAAGAAGTTAAAGCTAATATCATCAATGTCTGATAATACTTCAATCGCATGACGTAAGCCTGAACGAGCGCCACGCGGTAAATCGATTTGAGTCACATCACCGGTGATCACGGCGCGAGAATTAAAGCCAATGCGGGTTAAGAACATTTTCATTTGTTCAACCGTTGTATTTTGGCTCTCATCTAAAATAATAAACGCGTCATTTAATGTACGACCACGCATATAAGCTAACGGTGCGACTTCAATCACATTACGCTCAATGAGTTTCTCTACGCGTTCAAAGCCAAGCATCTCAAATAAAGCATCATAAAGAGGGCGCAGGTATGGATCTACTTTTTGACTTAAATCACCCGGCAAGAAACCTAATTTTTCACCGGCTTCAACGGCTGGCCGAGTTAATAGAATACGACGTACTTCTTGGCGTTCAAGCGCATCAACCGCTGCTGCAACCGCTAAGTAAGTTTTACCCGTACCGGCAGGACCAACACCAAATGTAATATCATGAGTGATAATATTGGTAATGTATTGGGTTTGGTTAGGTGTTCGCGGTTTAATCACCCCTTTTTTGGTTTTGATATGTATTTCTTTACCATTAGGGAGGGGGGGTTCTATGGTTTGCTCTAATATACCTGACGCTTTAATAGCAAGATGGATATGGTCAGGTTCAATATCAGGAATGTTGTTATGTACAGGAGCCGTATCAATATAGAGATCTTTAATGATATTGGTGGCAACATCAGCAGTGTGCGGTTGACCAACAACGCTAAAATGGTTGCTGCGATGATTGATTTCAACACCTAGACGACGCTCTAGCTGTTTGATGTTGTCGTCGAAAGGACCACAAAGGCTGGAAAGACGCTGATTATTGGTCGGTTCCAGATCAAATTCTACAGTAATTATTTTGCTCAAGGTTTGCCTCTCATTGAGGTCGCCTATTAGCAGGCGACCATATTTTCAGGGCATGCGACTTACTTTGAATAATAGCGATCACTGCTCGTGATTTGACGGCAGTGAACGACGGTTATTCTGGAGTATATACGCCTACACCTAAATCATCTTCACGGCGCGTTTTTGCCATCATTGCTGTTGGTGACATTGCAACGCGAAGATCCATTTCTGCTTCAGTGCGAACAAGTTCGCCACGCAATGAGTTAGTAAATACGTCGACGATTTTCACATCAACAAATTGACCAATCAATTCAGCAGAGCCTTCAAAGTTTACAATACGGTTATTTTCAGTACGACCGCGTAGTTCCATTACGTTTTTACGCGATGGACCTTCAACTAAAATACGTTGCTCTGTGCCTAGCATTTGACGAGCATGGCGCATTGCTTGACTATTTAGTTGCTGTTGTAGGGTGTACAGACGCTCTTTCTTCACTTCTTCAGTCAGATCACATGGGTAATCTGCCGCAGGCGTACCTGGGCGTGGTGAGAAGATAAAGCTGTAGCTAATATCAAAATCAATATCACGAATAAGTTTCAAGGTATCTTCGAAATCTTGATCAGATTCGCCAGGGAACGCGACAATAAAGTCTGAACTCATGGTGATATCTGGACGCACTTTACGTAACTTACGAATTTTTGACTTATATTCAAGTACGGTGTGTGGACGCTTCATCATCGTCAGAATACGGTCTGAACCACTTTGGACTGGTAGGTGTAAATAGTTAACCAGTTCTGGTGTATCTTTGTAAACGTCGATAATGTCATCGGTAAATTCAATCGGATGGCTGGTCGTATAACGTACACGGTCAATACCATCGATAGCAGCCACTAAACGCAGTAATTCAGCAAAACTTGCAAGCTCACCATCGAATGTTGGGCCGCGGAATGCGTTCACGTTTTGGCCTAACAGGTTAACTTCACGTACACCTTGTTCTGCTAATTGTGCAATCTCATACAAAACATCATCAATAGGACGGCTAACTTCTTCACCGCGAGTGTAAGGCACTACGCAGTAAGTACAATATTTAGAACAGCCTTCCATGATAGAGACAAATGCGGTTGCACCATCTGCACGTGGTTCTGGCAAGTTATCGAATTTTTCAATCTCAGGGAATGAAATATCCATCACTGTTTTTTCATTTGATTGAGAGCGTTTAATCATCTCAGGCAAACGGTGTAGGGTTTGTGGGCCAAAGATCACATCAACGTAAGGTGCGCGTTTACGAATAGAATCACCTTCTTGAGTCGCTACGCAGCCACCAACGCCGATCACTAGATCGGGCTTTTTGTCTTTTAGTTTTTTCCATCGGCCTAGCTGATGGAAAACTTTTTCTTGTGCTTTTTCACGGATCGAACAGGTATTAAGTAGCAGAACATCTGCTTCTTCTGGGATTTCTGTTAACTCGAAGCCATTAGCAGCATTAAGAAGATCGGCCATTTTTGATGAATCGTATTCGTTCATCTGGCAGCCCCAGGTTTTAATCAGCAGTTTCTTCGCCATCTCTCTTCGCTCGTAGTGTTGATTCATTACATTCAGATTACGGGCTGACAGGTTACATTACGTTATTTAGGGGTAATGCCCTGTAGCAAGCCGCGTATTGTACTGCTTTAAACTCGGTCTGACTAGTTCATCACCACCCTGAAAAAAGTGTGGTCTTTTGCTCTTGACTAGCGATAGAGATTAAATGATTTAAAAAGTGATTGTTCATCATAGACCTTATTTAGCGTTACCATACCTAATTGACGCATTTGTTTGCGAATCCATAATGTCCGTTGATAGACATAATTACTCATTGGGCTGGCTTTTATTTTATACGGGTTAGGTAATACCGCTGCCAGCTGTGCTGCTTGTTGGGCGCTAAGTCGACTCGCTGGAATATGGAAAAAGTGCTCACTAGCGGCTTGCACGCCATAGATCCCCGGACCAAATTCAATTACGTTTAAGTATGTTTCTAAAATACGATCTTTGCCCCAAATAATTTCCATCCATAACGCGAAATACAATTCTATGCCTTTGCGAATAAATGAATGGCTTGGAAACAAAAAGACATTCTTAGCGGTTTGTTGAGTAATGGTACTCGCGCCACGGCTGGGTCCATTTTTACCACTGTGTTTAAGCACTGATAGCGTCGCACTGATGTCAATGCCATGATGCTCAGGAAAGGTTTGATCTTCAGAGGCAATAACGGCTAATTGCATATTTTTTGAAATTTTATCTAAATTAACCCATTGGTGATGCGTTTGTTCTGGGTAGCCTTTAGGGGGGAAGATCGCACGGCTAATTTCCCAGCCCCAAAAGGGAGGATTGATGAATTTAAAAATAATGACCAGAATAATAGGAACAATCAACGCACCTAAAATAAGTTTAATAATAAAACGTTTAAAGCCTGCCAACATGGTGATGTGATTCCTTTCCGCGGAGAAAGACAGCTAATGGGTGATGAGTGGTGAATACGTTAACGTAGTACCCCGGTAACCGTGTTTTCTTATACAATCATCTAACACGATGGTTTGAAAGATTATAACCAAATAATAAGCCAGGACATAATAGGTAGGTAAAGATATGGAACAATATGATGTCATTGTTGCTGGTGGCGGTATGGTTGGTGCTGCGGCTGCAATTGGTCTAGCCCAACAAGGACTTGATGTTGCTGTTATAGACGGTTATGCACCCCAGCCTTTTATGTCAGCTCAAGCGATGGATTTACGTGTATCGGCTATTTCACCACGTTCAGTGGCGTTATTAGAGCAATTAGGCGCATGGCAAACAGTAACAGCCATGCGTTTATGTCCGTTTAAACGCTTAGAAACTTGGGAGCACCCTGAATGCCGAACCCGCTTTAATGCCGATGAGATGCAACTGCCACAATTAGGTTATATCGTTGAAAATCGTGTGATTCAATTAGCGTTATGGCAACAATTTGAATACTACGACAATATTACTCTGTTATGCCCAACAACGATGGTGGCAGCGACTGCGGTTGATGATGGTTATCAGATTGAGTTAGATGATGGCTCACTGCTTAATTGCGGTTTGTTAATTGGTGCTGATGGCGCTAATTCTCAAGTACGTCAGCAAGCGAATATTGGTATTACAGCGTGGGATTATCGCCAGCACTGTATGCTGATTAATATCGCAACCACCTTGCCGCAACAAGATATTACTTGGCAGCAGTTTACCCCTGCAGGTCCACGGTCATTTTTGCCATTGCCCGGTCATCAGGGATCGTTGGTTTGGTATGATAGCCCCGCCCGTATTCGGCAGTTATCTGCAATGCCTGCGGCACAATTACACGCAGAGATCGTTGCAACATTTCCGCCAGAATTAGGTGAATTTACGGTACTTAATCACGGTAGTTTTCCGTTAACTCGTCGTCATGCTCAAACGTATTATAAGCCGAATGTGGTGCTGTTAGGCGATGCTGCACATACGATTAATCCTTTAGCAGGGCAAGGGGTAAATTTAGGCTTTAAAGATGTGGCTTGCTTATTAGAAAAAATTAGCCAAGCAGGTAATGATTGGCAACAACCACAAGTTTTAGCCCATTATGAACGTTGTCGCCGTCCGGATAATTTGATCATGCAAACGGGAATGGATTTTTTCTACGCAACATTTAGTAATAATATCGGCCCATTAAAGTTACTGCGCAATGCGAGTTTACGGGTTGCAGATCATACTGGCGCGATAAAAAAACAACTATTGAAGTATGCTATGGGAATATAGCGATAGTCTTAAATGTATTTTGTAACGTAACTAAAAAACAAAAAGCCGAGTAAAATTAATTACTCGGCTTTTTATTTATTCTTTTACTTGCAGTCGTTATCAATGGAGATGATCACTATATTGCAGATAAAAGAAAACCTACTCAAAGAGTAGGTCTCTAATATGGTGCGGAAGGAGAGACTTGAACTCTCACACCTTACGGCGCTAGAACCTAAATCTAGTGCGTCTACCAATTCCGCCACTTCCGCAAATTCTTTATCTCTTTGAATTTAATCAACAGAGAATGGTGGCTACGACGGGATTCGAACCTGTGACCCCATCATTATGAGTGATGTGCTCTAACCAACTGAGCTACGTAGCCAACGTAAAATACCAATTAATAATATTCACTAAGAATAAAGTTAATCGTTACTTTTTAAATTATGGCAGGTCTACCTGGATTCGAACCAGGGTATGACGGCATCAAAAGCCGTTGC
>CAMQXY010000039.1 GCA_947039005.1 uncultured Photobacterium sp. | reverse complement strand
GTGTATCAGTATCGCTGCCTTTATTCGGTGTATCAGTATCGCTGCCTTTATTCGGTGTATCAGCATCACTGTTGTTATTCAATATATAAGACAGCCCTGTATCTGTCGTCATTTTTGTATCATTGGCTAATAATACTTTAGCCATATGCGTATTTTTAGCCACTAAACCAACATCAAGAAAATATTGACCTTTTGCAATATGCGAGCTTAACTGGAAATGATCAGAGATCTTATATAGTGGTGATTGATCTTCATAATGATTAGCCGGTAACCAATTTTTAATATTTGCAGTCGATGTATAATAAGCAACTATATCGCCATTCGCAGTACGTAATCGCCATGTTACCGGATAATTAGTATAACTCGGTGCGACACCTAAGTTTTGCCACTGACTATTAATCGTTAATGTGCCACCTTGTGGAACCTCACGGCTATAATCTACTTGGTTAAGCTGATATCTATAGCCTAGTTTATTTAAAAAACCTTTAAGTAATGATTGATATTGTTCAGGAATTGGATGAGATTTCGCATTAATCAATGATGCATGCTCTTCTAATGCAAAATTAAAGGTTTTCTGAACCTGATTATACGTAAGGTGTAATGGATTACTCGTACGACTCCAATCTTGTAAGGAATCTTGACAAATTTCAAAATCAACGGCCGATTTTTGCCAACGTTGATTAAACAAAACGTCAGGCACCGTATTTGTTTGAGTATCAGAGGCATGTGCAATTAAGCCTGGGTAACCATTTTGCATTTCACTCCAACCTTTTTTCCAATCACCAAGGCAATCTACTCGCCAACCAAAACCATGTGATGTTGCATAACTAAGAAAATCACCTTTATTAGTACCCGACATCGTTTTTGGTGTGTGCGGAAAGGCATGAGACAATTCATCAATATATGGCTTTAAATCATGTAACGTATAACCATTATCTATCAGCCCAACGCTATTGCTCGTTGCAGGAGCATATCCAGATAGGTTCCATTCACCCCACGTTCCAACCATGCCCATATCAATACGTAATAATGTCTTATTATTATCATAGCGTTTACCCAAAGCATCGAGAAATTGCTGCATACGATGAATAAACCATGGATTTTTAAACATTCGAACAGCTTCATCGTCAGATAAATGACAACTACCGCCTTTAATACCATGCCCATATAATTCTTGAACTAACCAACATGGGATCCCACTGCTATCTTTATTTACATCTTTATCATAAATAGGATCATTTTTACCTCGCAGAGCCATAAATCGAATAACAACTTTTTTATTGACCGCTGCTGCAATTTTTAAAACACTATCAATTTTATCTTCAAGCATTGCTTTATTGAGGTGAGAATCTGTTGCTGTTGTTAATTGATCCCAATACCAGCGATAATACAGCGTACTCGTATTAGGATAAGAAATAATAGGTTTATCCTCATAAAATGGATTATCAGGATCATTACTTACCACTCGTTGTAATTCAGTAAATCCAATACCTGGATTTGTTAATATTTCATCACTTGATCTAGGGTTAACGACGGTTAAATTATTTTCATTATATGAATTATTAACAACATCATTATTATTACTATTAACAACAGGGTTAATGACTGAAGATGCAATAAGAAAAGAAAGTAACGTTGAACTCATTAGACACTCTATAATAAATGGAATAAGTAAATATACATGATGTACAGTTTTTTGGATGTTATATTAAAAAACAAAGAACACTAAGCTTTATTTGATAATTTAATATAAAGTGATAATTTTATTAATATAGAAGCATTGTTATAGGGGGATAAAACAAAACGAGCATTAAATATTTATTTTTAATTGTACTTACTAAAAATTTTATCCACATAAAAACAATAAAATATAACGTTAAATTGTACATAATTTAACTTCTTATATATTCCAATATAAGCAATAACACACATACTGCTATTTTTGCATTGATAATTAATAAGATTAAATAAAAAACAACGTTAATAATTGGCTTTCAATGTAAATATATGAGACCTTATTTATATCAGCAATTCAGATAGTCAATATAAAGGAATTCATGGATATAATTACTGAAATCTTCACCTATTTATTAACCCACAAACTGATATTTACTGCATTAATCATTGCCGTTATTACTATTGTTCGGCGTATTATCTTGTCGCGAGTGCGTGGTGATGAATTTTTTGTGACTGAAGCACAACGAAAATGGATGTCTCGAACCAAAAATGGCACCTTTATTTTAATGTTAGTGATCGTATTTGCCTTGTGGCGCTCAGAAATAAGTGAATTTGCTTTCTCTTTAACAGCAATAGCTGTTGCTATTGTTGTTGCCTCAAAAGAAATTATTCTGTGCTTTACTGGCTCAATACAACGTGCAAGTTCACGATCTTTTCGAATCGGCGACTGGATAGAAGTTGGAAAAATTTGTGGCGAAGTGATTGAACACAATATGATGGCAACTGTCATTCAAGAAATAGATCTTCATCATGGGCAGTATCATTACACAGGGAAAACAGCCACCTTACCCAACAGCATGTTTTTTACTTATCCAGTAAAAAATCTCAATTTTATGAAACGTTATGTTTATCATAACTTTTCAATTGTAGTCAGAGACTTTGTTAATCTATATCCCCTTCTACCAACGATAATTACTAAAATTGACCATCACAGCGAAGACTTTATTGACGTTGCCCGTCGTTATAATAGCGTGATAGAAAAGCATGCAGGGCTCGATCTACCAGGATCGGAACCTCATATCCATATTAGTAGTTCAAGTACTGGCGAACAAATAGTTCATTTTATGTTGTTTTGCCCAACAGAACGAGCAACCCACCTTGAACAAGATATTCGTCGTGATTTCATGGAAGAATATGAACGCGCTTTTCCAGCGAAAATAGCATAATCTGTTAATGGTAATTCAATCTCGAATTACCATTAATTCTGACCTATTTTTACGCTTTTTTCTCTAGTGTTACAGCCACATCAATACCATCATGCAATGCAATAAACTGTTGGGTTAACTTATGTTTAGGATCAAAATATAGCATGGGACATTGTTGATAATGCGATTCTTTCATTTTTATTGATTGCGGTAGATACGGTTCTAAAATAGGAAAGCCTAGCGTTTTGATCTCTTCGATAATTTTACGCGGAAACTTTGCTTGCGCATTAAACATATTTACCACAATACCTTCTAACACTAAATCACGATTATGATCATCACGTAACTCGGCAAGATTATCCATTACCTTCATTAAAGCTTGCTGAGAGAAATTATCACAATCAAAAGGAATCAATAATTTATGGGCTGCAATTAAACCCGATTTGGTATAAAAGTTTAAATTAGGAGGAGTATCAATATAAATACGATCAAAATCTTCCGCTAAAGAATCTAATACGTCCCGTAGCTTATAAATTTTATAACGCCGTTCAAGCTCCACTTCTAACTTATCAAGTTTAGGGCTCGATGGAATAATGAATAAGTTATCATAAGCGGTTGGCTGAGGATAATCACGTACAGGGGTCGATACAGCAAACCAAGACGCGGTTTGATTGAGGAGTTCAGCAATAGTTTTATCATTTGGCTGATTAATATCAACCCCTAAATAGGCACTGCTATTACCTTGCACATCAAGATCTATCACTAAAGTTTTATAGCCTTTAGCTGCGCTGATTGCGGCTAAATTGACTGTGATACTCGACTTACCAACACCGCCTTTTTGATTAAAAATAATCCTACGCATTTATTTCATCCTTGATCGTCAATAACGAGCAACAACTATACACATTCACGCATATAGTTGTTAGTTAAAGATATCATGTGCATTAATATTATATGCGCAGTATTTTATTCGTTACCACAATTTATTAAATTTGATACAGCTCTAGTGGTAATCCATCGGGATCATTAAAAAAAGTAAAAGCTTTATCTGTAAGTTCATCAATACGAATCGGCTCCACCTCGACTCCGTTAGCTTCTAGGTAACGTACAATCGCGGCAATATCATCAACAGCAAACGCTAAATGGCGTAACCCTTGTGCTTCAGGGTAGCTCGGACGTTGCGGAGCACCATTAAATGAAAACAACTCTATTTGGCTATTATCAGGTAGTTTCAGATCTAATTTATATGAATCGCGATCTTCACGATAAGTTTCACACACAATTTCTAATTGTAATAACTGCGAGTAAAAGGCTTTTGAACGCGTATAATTACTACAAATAATCGCGACATGATGAATTGCTTTTAACATTATTATTCTGCCATTATTGTGGGGCCGTTTGGCACATCGATAGTATAAAAAGGAGCAAGTAAGCGAGGGTTACGACTAATATCGATATGATTAATCAACGTATCATCATAATTTAAGTACGTCAGCAACGGATTATGACTGACATCTAACGTGGTTAAGTGATTAAAGCGTACATTAACGATCTTCAATTGTGAATTATGATCTAGTTTTACATGTGATAATTTATTATGTTCGACACTCAAAACATGTAACTGTCGATTATGGCTAACATCAAGATACGTTAATTGATTTGATGACAAATCCAATGTTTTTAACTGCGTTAAATAACGCACCTCTCGCGCATCTTTTATATTAAAATGACTACATTCTAATGTAGTGATTTGCTGAATATCTTGTTTACCTTGTGCAACAACGCAACGCTTAAAATTAGGGTCAATAAACGTTAATGATTTTAATGTGGGCGACTGCGCGCATCCAACCAGCCCAGAAGCCATCATGGTCATTACCGTTTGCCATAAATAGCGATTATTACGTTTTACCACCTTATTGGTCCTGTCTCAAAGGACGAATCACCGATTCTAAGCCTTCTATTTTAAATTCAAGCGCTAGCGCCATTAATGTTCCTAATTGACCGTCTGGAAACCCCTGCTTTTGAAACCATAGTAGATATTCATCAGGTAAATCAATTAACACTCGACCAGCATATTTACCAAACGGCATTTTCATATTCGCTAATTGCACAAGATGTTGTTTTTGAAACATAGATACCACGCTAACGACATTAATAACTTATATCGCGTCTTTCATAAATAATGACACGCCTCAAACCGATATATATTGATAGCACCCACTATCAATAAAAAATAATATATACCACGTAGAAATTTACTCGATTAATACCTTCTTATTTAACAACTAACATTTACATTTTTAGCGATCTTTGTCACACTTAACACCCGTTTTTTCATTAATAGCAAACGGATATGACAGGTAATCACTCACACTTTTCGTTTCCCTATTTATACACTGATTACCAGCATAAGAAGTAGCTTAAATCTCAGCAGTTACAGTACACGCGCCAATAAGATTAAGAGAATATTCATGAGAAAAACCTTACTAACAACGCTATTCATTGCAACAATATTGACAGGTTGTGCTAATTCACCTAAAAATACAACAGATCTTGCCAATACATGGGTTGTCAGTGCCATTGATGGCTATACCCAACCTGTTGATGCTTTAACCACTAAGCCACAACTACAGATTAATAAAAACCTTCACGTTAGCTATTCAGGCTGTAATTCGTTAACGGGTACAATGCACATCACCGCTCAAGATATTACCACTAAGAATTTGGTATCAACCCAAAAGATGTGTATTCAAAATGAACAAGCAACGGTTGATGGTTTTGTAAAACAAATGCTAACAGGTCCTTCTGGATTTTTAGTCAATAACAACACCTTGATATTAAGCTCAGATAACCACACCGTGACATTTAAGCGTATTAAAAACAAATAAGCTTATTAGTATAGCCCACAACAATTAAATAATTCTTGCGGGCTTTCTTTTTATCACCGACTATTGCGTAATCGATTCCACTAATAATTCAGCTACAATCCGTTTTAATAAAAACGTTTCCCGCTCAATGGACATGCCTTTTTTATCAGAATGCTGCATCGTATATTCATTATGAGCAATGGCATCAAAAATATTGATCCACACCGGCTTCATGCCATTTTTCTGCTCATAATCTTCTAGCTGTGTTGCTCCTAAGTGCTCGTCAATCGTACAGACATAACAAAATGATTCCATATGAACAATATCATGCTCGGGTTTATACCAAGGTCTGAATTCTTCATATAACCCAAACGGTTCAATATCACGAACATTCATCGCACCCGTTTCTTCTGCTAACTCTCGAATTAACCCTTGGATCTGATCCTCGCCAACATCAATACCACCACCGGGTAAGGTGTAGTCATGGTAACGAGCGGTGTATAACATCAAAATATTTTCACCATTAAGCACGATCGCACGGGTTGCTTGGCGGTGATATATAGTTAACGTTGGTGATTGAAGATCAAGATGAATTAAATCAGCATGAACGGACGATTTTAAAAAGCGCATCAAGGTTTACTCATTCTATATTGCAAGCTAATATTCTATCGAATAAGCATCTAAAAGACGAACTTTCTACAAACAAAAAAGCCTCCATAACAGGAGGCTTTAAGATAGTGAGTGCTAATTACCAGTTCAGCAATTTATTGAAAAAACCTTCCACTTTATGCTTCACTTTTTCAACCTGACAACGCTGTTTAATATCACCATGCGGATCCCAAATAGGCATGCGAGTTTTGCCGGTACAGCTTGGAATATATTCACCATCCGCTGCAATATTATAATTTTCTGCTTCAATATTAGCAGGCTGACGTAATAGCAGAGGTTCAGGTTTACGGTGCTGAATATAATCAGTATACAAACGTAATGCACCACTGGCACCGGTCAAATGGGTACTCTTATTATCATCACGTCCCATCCACACCGTCACCACTTCACGGCCATCGATACCCACATACCAACTGTCACGACCATTATTAGTCGTACCGGTTTTACCCGCTAAATGGGTATTAGGGAATAATTTATTCAGCGAATGAGCCGTACCAAATTTAACCGTATCTTGCAGAGCAAACATCGTTAGCCATGCTGCTTGCGGTGGCACGACTTCAGCCGCTTTCGGCCAGTTTTGGTATAACACTTTACCATTTTCATCAACCACCGCATTTAAGGCGGTTAATGGCGCTAAATAGCCTTCATTACCAATACCTTGATACATTTGTGCGACATCCAACGGTGATAAGGTAATTGAACCAAGGAATAATGAGGGTACTTGGGGGATACTCTCCCGTGGAATACCTAACTTCGTCAGCGTATCGGTTACTTTATCTACACCTAGTGCCATACCTAGGTTCACTGTCGGCACATTGTATGATTTAGCCAGTGCGACAAATAATGGCACTTCACCACGATATTTACGATCGTAGTTACGGGGGCTCCATACGGCACCATCATGCATATTAATCGATAACGGCTGATCTTTCAGTGAGGTTGCAAGACTAAACTGAGCCGGATTTTCTAATGCAGAAAGATATAACGCAGGCTTTATCACTGAACCAACTTGGCGCTGAGCATTAATTGCACGGTTATACCCTGCAAACCCAGGTTTATCACCGCCGATCATGGCGCGGATTTCACCGGTTGTGCGATCAACAATAACCACTGCGGTTTGTAAGTCCTTACCTGCGCGTTTTTGCACTTCAGGCATGACTTTAGCAACCGCCTCTTCCGCTAATTTTTGCGATTGAGGATCAAGGGAAGTAAAAATACGTAACCCTTTACCAGCTTCAAACGCAGCACCGGCTTTTTGTTCAAGCTCTGCTTTAATTTGATCAAAATAAGCAGGTTGACGTTTCGCCAATTGCCCTTTTTTCTGAATATCTAACGGCAATTTAATCGCAGCTTGATAAGCTTTATCACTGATTTCACCGTCTTGATTCATTAACCCTAAAACAATATTTCGGCGATCTTTGGCACGTTCAGGGTGACGCCAAGGATTATAATACGTTGGCCCTTTTACCATACCAATTAATAGTGCTAATTGATCAACCCGTAATTCTGATAACGGTCGATCAAAATAATAACGTGATGCTAATGCAAAGCCATGAATACCTTGCCCACCAAACTGAGCCAGATACACTTGGTTCATGTATGCATCAAGCACTTCATGTTTGCCATAGCGAGTATCAATGATGATCGCCATGTAGGCTTCTTTAAATTTACGCCAAAATGTACGCTGACTACTCAAAAACATATTTTTAGCGAGCTGCTGCGTTAACGTACTGCCACCTTGAACCGTATGACCCGCTTTAATATTAGCAATAAACGCCCGCGCAATACCGACTAATGAAATACCATCATGTTCATAGAAATGGCGATCTTCAGTATCGATTAAACCAGCAACCAACAGTTTAGGCATTTGAGCTTCAGGCAGATATATACGCTGCTCATCTGAATGTGCTTCTAGCATCCCTAACATCTTGGGATCGATATGCAAAAAGCCCAATTCTTTATTAGAATCTAAATCCATGATGCTCGTTATGCTGTCATTATTAAACGACACCGACACATGGCGAGCACCTTCTGGCCCTTCTTTAAAATTGAACGGGCGACGTACAAAATCAACTTTCCAACCATTAGCGGCATATTCACCACTTTGATCAGGTTTCGCGACTTTTTGATACCCAAGTACCTTAAGTTCATTCACCAACGTATTATAAGTTATCGGTGCACCTGGCTGTAACGCCATCTCACGCGCATAGACAACAGAAGGTAATTGCCATAATTGCCCTGCAAACTTAGTACTAATTTGTTGGTTTAAGTCATAACCTAGATAAGCCATACCCGCAGTACCAATTAATGTTGCACCAATTAAGGCACGTACAATAGCGCTGCGTTTTTTCTTCATTTGAGGAACTTGAGGAGATGATTGTTGATTATTTGACGTCATAAGCCTGTTCAATGTAATAAATTCGTAGTCAGCAGGTATTCACTCATAGTGTGACCAACGTATATTGGTGAAGCATTCGCTAAATGAGACCAGTGCTTACACACTGACTTTAATGGGATTAACATAATCATATATGGTAATCATGTTGTCATCACGCTGTCAGATATTGTTACACCAAGCTATCAATTTGGGTTTTATTAGCCTTTTACGCATAAATACTCCAAAATACGCGCCTTTAATAATTCACCCGATGATCAATCCTGATTGGTGTCGTGGTATCTGCGAGAAATTATATGCAACGTGATTATACATTAAACTGCCTTTTAACCATGCCTCGACATGAATTAGAAGAATTTAGCCTTCGCGTAATAGGCCGTATGGTACCAGAAGATGTGATGCAAGAAATATTTACCTTCGACCAAGAAGAAATTGACAGTGACGAACGTTTAAAATCAACCCAATTTGATGCGATGTTACGAATGACTGCGATTGCATTAGGGGAAGTTAATGTCGCGTTTTCAGATTCAGACAATGCTAAACAAAACAGTGAACGCATGATCCGTTTACTATTATGGCATTTTTATGCGATCTCTTTTCAGCTGGAAGAAGCGGTGACATTAGAACAACATTGCGCAGAAGTTGAGAAAATTTTAACCAACGCACCTGATAATGCTTTTGGTTGGGTGAGTGTCTTAACTGAATTACTGCACCGTTATGCGACATTAAACGAACAAAAAAGTACATCATAATAATTCATTGGCACTATAACGGTGTTAATAACAAAAAGGCGTACCCTTCTAGGTACGCCTTTTTTAATGCTTAATTGCCGATCTTTATCGTGAATTATACATCACTATTAATAATCGAAATCGCTGTACTCCGGACTATCGAAACGTGAACGTGTTACACGACGTTTCTTCTTACCACGAGATTGCTGATCTAAATCCTGAAAGTCATCTGCAAACTCAGAATTTAACTTTGATTTGCTACCTTTGTGAAATTTTTGGTTTAACTTAGCCATTTACGTTTCCTGACCTACATCCAGAGTAGATAATTATTAAAATAGAACACAGGCAATTGTAATGTCCTATTGTGATAAAACAGTGCTAAGTTGATATAAGAAGCATGACAGACAATCCGGTCCATGTTTCATGGTTTCTTACCTTAGCAGCATTTTTTCTTAGACTAATTCAGGAATTCACTTCCGTACAACAAGTTATTTTACTGGTTATGATAAATAATTCAAATCAAATGCTTTCGATCACATTCTTGAATGGCACATCAACAATTGCATTAATTAATGCTTCTTTATCATTACCTTCTCGCCAAACTAAATACAGGCACTGTTCCATAACTGGAGCATCTTCAACAACATACAACTCGCCTAATGCAGCACTTTTTGCAACCACGGGCGATGGGAAATATCCCACACCACCATTAGCTAAAATATAATCTAACGCCATTTTACATGAATGAGTATGCAATACTGGCGTACGTTGTAATTCAGGAATACGACTATGATCAACTGAAAAGCGTGTCCCCCAATCTAAATAAATAAGCGGTATATCACGCATATTATGAACACTACTATTGGCTAGATTGGTCACTAACTGTAATTGATAGTCGCGTACTTTACGAACATGTAAATTTTCAATCTTTGGCGGTTCGCTGGTAATGAATAAATCGATACTTTTATCAAATAATCGTTTTGCCATTCCCTCCCGTTTAACTGATTCTAAACGTAAAGCAAGACTTGGTACGGTGGTATAAATACGATTGATCCAATCTGAAATACCATCAAATTCCCAAAATAAAGGTGAGGCACCAATCGCCAATTGAGTATTTAAGCTATCAGTTAATGCCACATCTTGCTTAGCTCGTCCCCACGTTTGCAAAATAGCTTCAGCATAAGGCTGTAAACGTTCACCCGCAGCAGTAAGATGCACATTTCCGCGTTGACGAGAAAATAACGGATTACCCAATTGCGACTCAAGTTGACGGATACGAAAGCTGACTGCAGATTGGGTTAAATATAAGTTATCTGCAGCACGACCAAAGTGACGTGTTTTGGTAACTTCCAAGAACGTTTTAAGTAATTCAGTATCCACGGCAAAATTCTCAATAATAAGAGTAGGTTAAATAGATAAATAACGGTATATATAAGTCATTATATCGCGAATAGATTTAATATTTATATCTTGCGGGATAGTACAACCTATTACCGCTGGATTTTAATCAAATATTTTCATCTTAACAATAAAAAATATTTGATTTACAACCTAGCACGTCTGGATAAATATCAGCGCAAATCACATCAAGGACTTTATGAATGAGAAGTGAAGGTAAATTTTACGACGATAAAAACTTTCCACGCGGCTTTAATCGCTCCGGAGTTTTTACTATTAGTGAAACCAGCGTCTTAGAGAACTACGGACGTTCTATGCGGGCTCTGTTTGACGGCACAACACAGCCTATTGATGAATCTGAAGTTCAATTTTTAGCTGAAGTACAGGGTCAACAACAAGCAGTGTCTGAGTTTGGAAAATGCTGGCTTAAATACCTAAACCATACCAGTCATAAAACACGTAGTTATACATTATGTGTGTCACAACGGGCTCATACGACAGGCTCATACGGTGACGATGATGATAGCGATAGTGGAACTGATAACGACCTTGATTATTAGTTTTCATTTTTAGAAACGGATTTTCGTAAACCATCGCCAACAAAATGAAGCCATCCCACTCTGTGTGATGGCTTATTTCTTTATATTAGCCTGTGCACCAATTTAACAGGCCACTTTTTGGTAATAGCTATGAAAATTTGTTTTGTTATGTACCCGTGGGAACGCGTTGAAGCAGAAAATGACTCTACTTTACGTTTGATTCATGAAGCTGCCAGCCGCGGTCATACGGTTGCCATTACAACACCAAGTAACTTAACCATGCGCGACAGTATGGCCATTGCTTTCTGTAACGTACTTAAAAAAGGTGAAGTTTCAAACAATATTCCAAGCTTCTACCGTAAAGCTGAATTTAATAATGCTGAACTGCCATTAGCGGGCTTTGATGTTATTTTTATGCGTGCTAACCCACCGCTAGATACTATGGCACTGAACTTCCTTGATTCAGTACGTGACCATACGTTTATCGTTAACGATATTGACGGTCTACGCGTTGCGAATAACAAACTTTATACGGCTTCATTACCTGATCCAAACAAAGAATTTATTCCTGTTACTCATGTATCAAAAAACCGTGAATATCTTGAGCGTGTACTTGATGAATCACCTCACGAACGCATGATCCTTAAACCACTTAATGGTTACGGTGGCAAGGGCGTTATCTTAATTGAAAAAAGCGCTAAATCGAGCGTGAAATCACTCTTAGATTTCTACATCGGTGATGATCAGAACTACGTTATTCTTCAAGACTACATTGAAGGTGCAGAAGAAGGCGACGTACGTATTATGTTGCTTAATGGTGAGCCTATTGGTGCCATGCGTCGTGTGCCAGCAGAAGGCGATGTACGCTCAAATATTCATGCAGGCGGTCGCGAAGTTAAACACGTATTAACTAAACAAGAACTTGCTTTATGTAAGCACATTGGTCCTAAATTGGTCCGTGATGGTCTGTACTTCGTTGGTCTAGACGTTATTAACGGTAAATTAGTTGAAGTTAACGTATTAAGCCCAGGTGGTATTACCCGTATTAACCGTCTAAATCGCGTTAAATTGCAACGTGATGTACTCGATTTTGTTGAAAGTGTTGTGATGGCAAAAGAAGTTGGCATTACACGCAAAAATGATTTTCGGAAGGTAATTGCAGATGCTGCTTACTGAGTTAGAAATCGTAGAGAAAATTCGTAATCTTACGCCTTTTGAAGCACATCTGGACGATGGTAGCTTGATGATTCGCATTAGTGAATATCAACCTTATATCGCCACTGCAATCCATAACGGTCATCAACTGCGTCAATCACTGCAATCACAGTGTGCGCTAACAGAAGAAGAGCGTTATTTTGAAGAAGATCCGTTTACTGGAGACTTCATCTCGTCACTACCGATTGTATTGCAAGGTGAAGACTCGCGTTATGAATATGATCTTAACCGTGCGCCAGATAATTGTATCTATGACGATGCATGGGGTAAAAAGGTTTGGCTAGCGCCTCTCAGTGATGCTGAGCGTGAAATAACCTTAGCTAAACACCAAAGTTACTATCGCATTCTACAGTGCTTAGTTGAGACCTTAGAGCTACAATTTGGTTTGTGCCTAATTTACGATATTCATTCGTACAACTACCAACGTATTGATACTGCAACACCAACCTTTAATGTTGGTACGATGCAGGTTAACCGTCGTCGCTGGCGTAAAGAAATTAATGTATTACTCGATGGACTCAATAATATTGAGCTACCGAACCTTGATGTTATCGCCCTTGAGAATGATATTTTTAAAGGCCTTGGCTATCAAGCAACGTTCATTAAGCAACACTTCAAAAACACCTTAATTATGCCTATTGAGGTGAAAAAGATTTTCATGAACGAAGAAGGTGGTGAAGCCTACCCTCTCGTTATTGAAAAATTGAAAGAATCAATGAAGACAGTGATCACCGAGCATGCTGCGTTTACAATCACTAAACGCACCACAGCAAAAGGGCTTACTGGGAGTGATGTCTTAGCATCAAATCTTTCAAAAGAAGTGATTAACCTTGATCGTCAGTTGTACAAAATAGCAAAAGGTATCAATACTTTAAGCTATATAAATCCAACTAACTTAAAGCAAGAAAAAAAACGCTTCTTAAGTAAACCATACAGCTACCAACCACAGTTTACTTATCGTCAACTGGATTTGGATCCGTATAAGTTCCGTGAGCAGCTTTATCGCTTGCCTGTTGAAACGATCCGTGATGCTGACGTACAAAAAATGTACCGTAAAGTCATCGATCAGTTAGCGGTTCGTATTGATTTGCTTTGCAGCATTGGTACTGACGAGTTTTTATATAACTCACTGCGTTATTACGGCCAGCCAGATGAACGTGATATTGCCAATGCAAAATTTATTCTGCATGCGTGTGAATATAAAGAACAACAGCCCGCTAACATCAGCGCTAAAGAAGCAATAGAAGCCTTTAAAGTCGCTGCGGCTGAATATGATATCCCTTGTAAAGTAGTATCATCAAAGCAGTTAATTGCCCGTGCGATGGTGAGTGGTAAAGTAATTAAGGTCAATCCAAACAGTCGCTTTACCCAAGGTGATCTAGATGCATTGATCCACCACGAACTAGGCGTACACCTTGTAACCTCTGTCAATGCTGAACGACAGCCACTTAAAATATTGCAATTAGGCTTACCGGGTAATACTCATACTCAAGAAGGTCTAGCGATTTTATGTGAGCATTTATCTGGCAGCTTCCCACTTCATCGTCTAAAAACATTGGCGTTACGTGTGGTTGCAGTAGAGATGATGGTCAATGGTGATAGCTTTAACGACTGTTTTAATAGCTTACGTCATGATTATGATGTCTGTGATGATGAAGCATTTACCATTACAGCGCGTGCTTATCGTGGGGGTGGTTTTACTAAAGACTTCCTGTATCTACGTGGCTTAAAAGATGCGATTCAGGCATATAAAACGGAAGATCTAACCTCATTATTCATTGGTAAAACAGGGTTTGAATTTAAACCATTACTTGATGAGTTAATTGAGCGCGGTATTCTTAAAACGCCAAGCTTTATGCCAAAAGCACTTGCGATTGAAGCAAAGATTGATCCAGTAATGGACTTTATGCTGAACTCTATTCGTTAGATTTTGGTTATAAATCAATAATCTTTTATTGTTACTGATAAAAAACACAAAAAAAGCGACCATAATGGTCGCTTTTTATTAGCTATAATATCAATGAATTACATTGGAAGACGCTTACTGTCAACACGAATAATGATACAAGTTAAAATAACTAAAGTAACAGCAATACCGGCTAGTAATATAAATACACCATTCCAAGAATATGCAGTTTCAATCATTGCAATTGGCGCACCAGCAAGTGCAGCACCGATGTAAGTTACACCACCTTTAAGACCTGTGGCAGCACCTGCACCATCAGCATGCGATGCTTCAATGATACCTAATGCAAACAGCATCTGTGGCGCATAAATACCTGCACCAATAACAAAGAAACCTAGCGCAACAAGCAAGTAGCTCATATGAATAGTGAAAGCAACACCAATCATGCCAGCAATTAACACAAAGCAGTAAATTAAAATTGTTTTCCAACGATCGGCACCAAAGAACTTATCAGAAATAATACCTGATGTCAGACCGCCTAAAATACCACCCGCTTCAAACCAAGCCACTAATGAGTTAGAACGAACTAAGTCCCAATGTAATACATCAACGAAGTAAACGCTCACCCAGTCGCTTGATACAGTACGAATTACATAAATACATAAATCACCGCCAATCGCTAACCAAATAATAGGGTTAGTCAAAATGTAGCGTTGAAACATTACCCACATTGTCAAACCAGTTTCAGAGCGCTTATTGATCTCTAACTGCTTAGTATCATTACGCCATTCACCAACATTGGGTAAACCGTAATTTTCAGGTTTGCCGCGCATTAAGATAGCCGCAATAACAGCCTGTACTGCAGTAATACCTGCTGGCACATAAAACGCATAACGCCAGTTACCCGTGTAAGCAATAACGGCAGAAGCAATTAACGGTGCTAATGCACCACCTACATTGTGAGACGTATTCCATAATGAATACCAACCACCACGCTCAGATTTTGAATACCACTGACTGATCGCTTTAGCGATTGGTGGAAAACCACAACCTTGGACAATAGCTGTTGAGCAATAGAGCACTAGCAACATAGTAACGCTGTTGGTCATACCAATCCCAACGTTAATAATCGCAATCACAACTAACACTGGTGCTAAAAATAAACGCGGATTAATTCTATCAGCAAGAAGGCCAGAACTGAATTTTGAAAGGCCATATAAAATATAATAAATTGATGAGGCCAAACCAAACTGAACCATGGTCATGCCAAGATCTTTCATTAATAATGGCGCAGCAGCAGCAAATGCTTTTCTTGAGATATACATCACAGTATAGGTCAAGAAAGTAGTAATAATTATCTGCCAACGAAGGCGTTTATAAGTCGCGTCTAGTTTAGAATTATTCATCAAATATGGGTCATTCAAAGAGGTTTTTTAGAAAGCGCACAGCGTACTCTTTGACACAATTAGTTACAAATTAATTATTCACTCATTTTTTGCACTTTGGAATATTCATTTGCAGCTAAGATACACGCACTTATCAGACCAGAGAAAAAACCACAAAAACATACTTAATAAGAATAAAGCACTTATTTTTATTAAATAACAGCATCTGATGATTCTCAATTGTTTACTGGCAGAATAATAGTTTGCTAAAAACAACTCTTATTTACGTTAACAAACCCCACTTAAACAGCAAACAAGAAACAAAATACGCACACTTAATCAACATTAACATTTTTATTTAAACAAAAAACAAACGTTACTCTTATTTCCCTAAAATACAGCCAATAAAAAAGGCAGTATTAACTGCCTTGTTTATTAGACTTAGTGTCTATTTAATTAGCTGGAACAACACGCGTAGTACGCCCCTGCTGATAAATATCAACTCGCTGACCAACACGGAAGATCATGTTAGGATCTACCTGCTGTACAACGGCAACAGTACGACCACTATCGAGCTTAATAACAATGTTGACACCCTGACGTTTACTAACAGCGCCACCAGCACTATTACCTAAAGCGCCCCCTGCAAGCGCACCACCAATTGCAGCAATATCAGAGCCTGAACCACCACCAATTTTCGACCCTAAAATACCACCAATAGCAGCACCAGCAAGTGTACCAATTTTACTTTCACCATCAGAACTCATTGTTACAGCATCTAGTTTGGTTATTGTCCCTGTCAAAACCGTTTGCATTGTTCGAGCTTCGCCAACATTGTAAGCATCACCATAAGGATTCTGAGCACAACCTGCGACGCCAAATGACAACATCATCGCCACCGCGACCATTACTTTTTTATTCGCCATTGATTTATGACTCAAGACAACCTCCTACTAGTTTGAACGTAACTTTACTTATTAAGTGTGGCTGTAAATTTAACATTTGCCACATCTTATTCACTCAACTACCGCCAATATAAAACAGCGTACATTTAAATGCAAAAAAAAGAGCATTAATATGCTCTTTTTATTGATGTTATTGTTTTATCTTCGCGCTCGATACATTAACCAATAGCTGATTACAGCGAAACCAATAAACTGTAACCATAACTGTCCCCAACGATTAATCTCTTGTGAGAAACTCGCTCCAAGCTGATTAAGCCCAAGGAAACCATTAATCGCAGCAGTAGAAGGTGCTAATTGAGCGATATCATTAATCACTACAGGTATTGCAGAAGAAGGCCAAATAAATCCAGCACTGAACACCAAAGGTAATGAGCTTAACAATACCACTAGCGTTACTAATTCACAGCGTGGTAATAATTGTCCAAGTACCATACCTAACATGATAACCGCCAATAAAAACGGAATCGTCATCATAATTAAATCATGTATCGATGCGAGCCTATTGACGCCATAATAGACATAAGTAAACCCAAAGTAATACATCACTAACGGTAAATAGATTAAGGTAAACAATACTGCCCGTACCGTCATCACCATCCAAATAGGGTATTGCGCCCAATAACCTGTTTTACCCGCCGCACGAGCTTCGTTTTCTGCAGCGCCCATCATTCCAACCCCAATTAATAAGGTCTGATGTAGGATCAACACAAAGACCGCAGGCACCACATAATTGATATACCCCATGGTGACATTAAACACAGGTCGCATATTAAGCTTCATTGCTGTTGCATGTTGTGTTGCTTCAATCTCACTATCACCGGCTAGCATCATCCGATTTATTTTCGCTTTAACCGCTAATGCATTACCCGCATCATTTAAGCCTTCAACTACCGTACCATAAACCAAAAATAGTGCGGCATTACCGGCATAAGCCAATGTTGGACTGGTTCCCATCATCACATCACGATAAAAATGCTCGGGGATCACTAAAATACCATCCACTTGCCGATCTTCTAACGCAACTTTAGCCGCATGAATACTGCCAAGATGTTCAGTAATATCAACTTGTGGTGTGGCATCCGCCATCCTAATTAACTCACGACTCATTTGGCTATGATCAAGGTTAACCACTGCTACCCGTTGTTCTCGTGGTAATTCATTAAGATAAGGTAATGGGTATAAAAATGAATAAAAGACGACCCCACCAAAAACAGTAAACAACAATGAAAAGTTACTAAAGATGGCTTTTAATTCATGCTTAAATAAATCACCCCAACTCATGATGATCTCCCTGTTGTGCCGATATTTTCGTTAATGCTTTATTACGACGCACTAACATTAATCCCATCGCCAGTAATAAGGCGCACATAAAACTGCTTAATACTAACAGTTGATGTGATGCTTGATACCAACCACTACCATAATCGACTTGCTGTAATTGCACTTCAATATAATGACTGACAGGCAATAACCCGCGCCACATCTTGGCAATAATAGGCATATCTGTAGCAGGGAACGTGATCCCCATAAAGGCAAATGCAGGTGCGGTATAAGCCGCAACAAAACTCATTGCCCGTGGTGCTTCCATTGCTACAAAATAAATCAGGCTGCCCATGCTTTGACAGGCAAACACCATCAATATTTGAGCGGCAATCAATATTCCCCATTGACCATGCATCGGCCAATCAAGCGCAACGTACATCCACCATAAAAACAACACACCCTGAATCAAAAACAAACCAGAATATGCTAGCAATTTACCCAGTAGTTTTTGACAAGGTGTTTGTGCTAACCATTGCCATAAACCTTGACCACGCGCTTCATGTGCTAACGCTAACACCGTGGTAGCTACAATTAAGATTTGCCAAATAGAGGGGATAATTGCCGAGACCAAAAATTGACCATAATGACTATTACTATTAAATAATGGCGTTATCTGAGCACGAATAGGCACCGCTTGCCCTAATGCTTGTTGTCGAACCGGCGTACCTGAACTCATGTTCCTCATCGCCTCAACGCCAGCATTATAGGTGCCTTCCACTTGGAGCATTGCCGCACTAATAACCTTACCAATTAAGATAAACTGACCATTATAGAACATGGTAATTTGTGGCGCTTCACCAAGCTTAACGTCTTTTTCGTAATTATCAGGGATCACCACCATTGCATAGATATCATTGGCGCGCATCGCAGCACTGGCAGTGTGATCATCGGTAAACTGGCGTGTGACAGCCATGCTTGGACTGGCATCAATATAACGCGTTAATTGGCGCGACATTTGGCTATGATCAAGATCAACCACCCCAACAGGCAAATTACGCGCAATACCGGTCGCAAAAATCGCCCACATCGTCAGAAACAACAATGCAGGCAACCATACCACCAGCGCCCGTAACCATTTATCTTGCCAAAGAGTACGCCACTCGTTTTTTATTGCTGAATAGACAACCATATCATTACTCAACAATCACACTCATACCGACTCGTAAACCATTAATAGGTTGAGTTGGACGAGCTTCAACTTCAAATGTTCGCATATCGAAACCTTTGGCGGTGTCAGTTGCACGCCAAGTGGCGAAATCCCCCATTACTGCCACATGAGTGACTTTTAATTGGTAGCTTTGATTGCCTAAAGCAGGGATCGTAACCTTAAAGGTTTTACCTTCTTGGTAATCTTTTAATTTATCTTCACGAACATTAAACACAGCCCATGCATCACTAATATCAATGATATTAACCACAGGGAAACCTTGTGGTGCTAATTCTCCATCATGTAATAAGACTTGTGACACTTCACCTTTATGCCAACTGCTCACCTTGGTATCAGCCACATAAGCTTGTACTTCAGCCACTGCGCCTGCTGCCATTTTGACTTTTTCTTGTGCGGCACGTTTAGTCTCTACTCGTGCACCTTCTGTTGCCATTTGATACATTTGGTAAGCTGCACTTTGCGTAAATTGAGCCGCTTGCCATTGGGTATACACTTCATCACGCTTTTGTTCTGCCAATACACCGTCTTTATAAAGATTATTAATTCTAATATAGGTTTTTTGCATTAACGCAGCAGCCGCTTTCGCTTTACCCCATTGATCTTTTGCGGCGGCAATTTGTTGAATACGTGCACCATTTTCGGCTTCTTGCGCTAGAGCACCCGCTGCTTGCTCACCGGCTTGTGCTTGTTCTAATTTAGCGTCAATTTCCGGGCTTAAAATCGTAAAAATTAATTGCCCAGGCTGAACTTCATCACCCTTGCGAACCAATACTTTATCGATACGACCAGGCACTTTAGAAGCAATATTATATTGTTGCGCTTCAATTTGACCTTGCATACGTTCAGGTTGAGGCTGGTAAGCATGCCAGAAGGTATAACCGAGCCATCCGACCACGGCAATGACAGGCACAGCTATAGCAATTGCTTTTAACTTACTCATTATAATTTGACCTCGATCCCTTGATATTGCTGATAATTTTTAAATGTGTTCATTTCGCCACTAATGGCAAGTAAGCGCGTTAAACAAGCGACATACTGATAAGCCGCCGCTAACCGCTGGGTTTTAATACTGGCTAAAAACAATTCAGCATCCACCACATCGAGTGAGGTTGATAACCCTTGTCCAAACGCTTTCTCTCGCAATAGACTATTTTCATGTGCAAGTGCTAAGCTAGAGGCTAAACCGTTATATTCTTCCAATGCTTGTTTCGCTTCCCGATAGGTTTTTTCAACCAGTACGGTCAAGTCTTGTTTAGCTTGCGCCTGTAAATAGTTCACTTGCGTTACCATTGAGTGTGCTGCACTTAATTTTCCAGAACGACCAGAATTATCAATCAGCGGTACACTGACACCAACACCTACCGCCCAATCAGGTGCCATTTTTGCCGCTAAACTACCACTATCATGCAAGTTATAATCACCATAGACGTAAACCTCGGGATAATATTTGCCTTTTTCAACATCAATTAAACCGTCAGCTTGCTTACGTTTGGCATCCAAAATATGCAACCCCGGATAGGTCGCTAAGGTTTTATCCACAAAAGCTGACATCGGTGGAAGTGAGTTATTAATAAATAACCCCGTAGATGGCATTGCTGGTGTCGATTGTTTTAATAACTGCGTTAAAGCAACTTGGGCAATTTCTAAATCGCGGAGGGATTTTTGCTGTTCTACTTTGGCTTTATCATAAGCCGCTTGTGCTTGTAGACGCTCAACTCGTGCAATTTGACCTTGCTGTTCAAGCTTGACTGCATCTTGATAATGATGTTTTAAGCCATTTGCAACTTCTGTCCGTGTTTGTAATACATTTTTAGCTAATACCACCCCAAAATAAAACCGAGATAAGTCTTCAAATTTTGCTTGTTGTTGCATTGCTAACATGTATTTTGCTTGATCGGTTTTTCCTTGGGCAATATCTTGCGCCGCGTTAATACGCCCGCCAGTAAATATCGGCCAAATAGCACGAATCGAACTGGTAAACACATCCCGATCAGAAATAGTTGATGTAAAAGCAGAATTTAATTGTGAATTAGAAACAATATTATTAATAACTTTACCAATATCAGTATTTGAGGCAGGCATACTGCCAAATAAATCTGACGGTGATACTTTAACATCATGATCTAAACGGGTGTAATTAGCGCCAATCGTTACCTTGGGTAAATATAAATCTTTGGCGGCATCTTGCATATATTGCGCTTGTTCAATACTGGCACGATCGGCAGCTAAACCATCATTTGTTGTTACAACAGTATGCCACGCATCATTAAAACTCACTGGCGCTGCATGTACTGTCGGTACTATTGCCAATAGTGCAATTGTCAGTTGCTTCACCATCAATGGCCTCATTTTCATCTACTAACCTTATCCTCTTTTCTTGCCAATGCGTCATTACAAATATAGAGCATATACTCTAAAATAATAAATTTTAGCAGATTCTATAATAATTACTTTATTTTAGTTACTTATCGGTGGGATATAAACATGAATATCATTATGCTCTATAAACAAAATAGCCCACAATAATGTGGGCTATTCATATTTAGTCAAAATTTACGGGTATAAACTTAAGCCATAATTAACGGGCTAAACGAATTAATGAACGTCCTAATAAACACTCTAATTCAACAATACTTTGCTTACCGTAACGTTGCTCACACAGTGTAAACAGACGTTCAATTCCACGATGAGCAAATTCATGTGATGTTTCAGCAGAAGAAATATGGTGAAACAATAATCGTAAAATAGCGCGAAATTTTTCATCTTCTAATGCAGCAGACCAACTTGTTGCAAATGCCTGCAAATCGCCAGTTAGATCCAATTTATCAACAAAGAGATGATAGATACGCCCATCAAGTGCGTGAGCGAAATCTTGCTTCTTAGGGAAGTGGTGACTAATACCCGTTCTTGATATTCCAGTTTGGTTACTCAAGGTGGTATACGACATTTTATCGTAACCTAACGTCAGTATTTGCTCAATCACTGCATCCATAATGGTCTGAATGGTGATCTCGGTGTCTTCTTTACTACGCTTTGGCATAATGCGTTGACTCTGTTCTAATCATTTTATGCAACGATAATACCCTTAACAGATGAATAATCATGTCAGGGATATTGGTTCGCTGTAGTATTACAAAATGTTTTTCGCTTAACTAGGGCTAACCCACATAATTAACGATTAAATTTTCGCGCATGTTGTTCAATGTCACGATATAAAATTTTAGTCCAATAAGGTTGAGTGTTTGCTGCCAGCAATTTACCTTTTCTTGGATCATGCGGGCTAATTAATACTTCTATATTATCAATGCCAGTGCGTTCAGCTAATAAAAACAATTCTTCAATCGCATAATCCCCCATGGCTAAACAACCAACCGAAGCTTGTTTACCATGAATAAAAATATTACTGCCTGGTGATGTACGACCTTCTAATTGGGCATATTTGCGATCAAATGCATTCGGATAATTAAGTTTCATTGATAAATGATAACGGCTATTGGGATTGAGTAGCGAGACTTGATAAACACCTTCTGGCACTTGCTTATCACCTTCACGCATTTTAGGCCCGGTATGACCACTCATTTTTTGAATATCATAACGTTTAACGTAAGACCATTTACCCTTTTCTTCAGCCCATAATTCAACACTTTGTTCTTGTTTCATCGCAAATAAGGCAATGTTTTTCGGCGGGTAGGTTAATCCAACATTTTCAAAATATCGTTTTAACCGTGGCTCAACAAAAGGCGTATAACGGTTCATAACATCAGTGATCGTACGGCTACCTGTTGGTGGGTAGAGAGCATATGTTGATGACGACGATGGAATATATAGCGCTTCTGCCTGTACGTAACTTGTTGATGTTAATACTAGCATTAATGGACAAATAACTTTTTTTAGCACACTACCCTCAATGACAATTTTCTACACGCATAATATTGCGCTAATTTACATAATGACCAACCTGAATTGCGCTAGTTTACCCGAATTATTGATTAAATAACCACCACTTTATATTGGCATGATAACTACCTCATAAACTTTCACGGTAGCCGTGATCTAACCCTCTAAAATCTTTACAATAGCCCATCTAAATTATACCTACTCAAAAATGAGACTATTTTGCATACGTTAGAACAATTACGCTCAGGCCAACTTAAAGGCATCACTCATTTAACATTAAGTGAACAGCTGACCCAATTTCCAGACGAAATTTTAACGCTTGCTGACAGCCTAGAAGTGCTAGATCTGACCAATAACCAATTAACGCATTTGCCTGATAGTTTCAGCCAATTAACCCAATTACGTATTATTTTTATTTCAAATAACAATTTTACAGCATTACCCACCGTATTAGGTTTATGCCCTAATCTTGAAATGATCGGCTTTAAATCAAATCAAATCACTACCGTTGAAGCAAGTGCACTGCCTAAAAAATTACGCTGGTTGATCTTAACGGATAATAGAATAGCCACCCTCCCTGAGACGCTTGGTGACTGCATTCATTTACAAAAACTGGCATTAGCGGGAAATGCACTCACTGCATTGCCACTGTCTATGAATAAATTAGTAAACTTACAGTTAGTACGATTATCAGCAAACGCACTCACAGCCTTTCCCAACCAACTGCTTGATCTGCCTAAATTGGGTTGGCTCGCTTTTTCTGGTAATGATTTTAACCGTCACCAACACGTAACTAATTCACTGCCTTATGTCGCTTCAAGTGATTACCAGCTAGAGAAAGTATTAGGGCAAGGGGCTTCTGGTGTTATCTCTTTGGCTCAATGGCACTCTAATCCACATCAACTTGATAACGCTATCGCGGTTAAAGTCTTTAAAGGACAAGTCACTTCGGATGGTTATCCGCAAGATGAATTAAATGCGTGCTTAAAAACAGGGGCGCACCCGAATTTAGTGGCATCATTGGCACAAGTGAATGAACCGAATTATCTTGCATTGATCATGGCGTTAATTCCAGCTCATTATCATAACCTCGGCTTACCACCAACATTAGCAACTTGCACGCGAGATACGTTTCCAGCCGAATTTACACTGTCAATTGCAGCAATTACGACAATTGTTGAACAAATGATAGCAGTAATTCACCACATGCAAACGCAAGGGGTTGCTCACGGTGATATTTATGCACATAACGTTCTGGTTGACGATAACGCCAATATTTTAGTGGGTGATTTTGGTGCGGCATCGATTTACGATGATCTTTCATCTGAGCAACAACAAAAAATCGCAGCTATTGAATGGCGAGCGGTAGGGTATTTTATCGAAGACTTGCTGTCTATTTGCCAAGTTGAAGATCGACATACCGACCTCTACCAACAATTATACACCCAAGCCCAAAGCTATATTATGCCGTAATGGACACATGAACGACTCTTAACGCCCTTTAACGACTCGCCTTACTCAACACCTAAATTGAGTAAGTGCGTAGCGCTACGCTCATATAAACATTCAGTTAAAATTAATACAATTCAATAAATTAAATACCTTTCATCATTCTACCCTGCAAATAAATATCACACAACGAGCATAATCATACTTGACGATATCTGATACATCAGCTTAAATTCAACATAAAAGTAACATTTAATATTTCATAACCCATTTGTAAAACGGAGTGCTTATGGCTCAACTGCAAACACCTGCTGACATGATCATCAAGTGGGCCAATGAGCGTCCTAACGATATTTATTTAAAACAAATTATCAATCGAAAATTTGTTAATTACACTTACGCAAGTGTTGCAGACAAAGCTCAACGCCTCGTGACCGCATTTCAGCAGTTAGGGGTTCAACCCGGTGAGCGTATTGCTCTGGTTTCTAAAAATTGTGCAGAATGGTTTATTTGTGATTTAGCAATAATGCTCGGTGGCTATGTAAGTGTACCTATCTTTCCCACTGCTGGGGCCGAAACGATGACCCATTGTATTGATCATAGTGATGCTGCGTTGATCATTATAGGCAAACTAGACAGTACAACGGCCATTAATGAAGTCATAGCGAGTCATTCTCAGCTCCCTACTATCGCCTTTTCTTACCCTGGCACCCCAGTGTGCAAATATCAATTCAACGATCTGATTGAGCAATACTTACCAACATCTGAACGTCGAGCACATCACGATACAGATTTAATGTCGATTGTTTACACATCAGGCACATCGGGTATGCCAAAAGGCGCGATGTTAACCTATGGTGCATTTGTTTGGTCATCACAAAAAATCATTGACCATATTGGCTTAGGTGCCAATGAGCGGTTATTTTCATATTTGCCTTTAGCACATATAACTGAACGAGTGTATATATTTGGTTCTTCTATTATGTCTGGGCTACAAGTTGCTTTTCCCGAATCTCTCGATACCTTTATTGATGATGTAAAAATGCATCGTCCTACTATTTTTGTTTCTGTTCCACGTTTATGGACCTTATTCCAACAACGGATACAAGATAAACTCCCACAATCTAAGCTTAATATTCTGCTCAGCATTCCATTAATATCAACCTTCATTAAGCATAAATTAGTCCAAGGATTAGGACTGGATCAAGCTCGTGTCCTCGGCTGTGGTTCAGCCCCCGTGTCAGCAGGCTTATTACGCTGGTATGAAAGTATTGGTCTCAATATTACTGAAGCGTGGGGGATGACTGAATCCTTTGCTTACAGCACCCTCAACCACCCTTACCGTAGTGACAAAATTGGCACTGTTGGTAATGCGGGTCCAGGTATTGAATTAAAAATCGCAGCTGATAAAGAAATTTTAGTTCGCAGCAAAGGCTTATTTAGTGGTTATTACAATAATTCTCAAGCAACACAAGAAAGTTTTGATAATGATGGGTGGCTATATACTGGCGATATTGGTTCTTTAGATGATGATGGTTATTTAACAATTCAAGGCCGTAAAAAAGACACATTTAAAACAGCCAAAGGCAAGTTTGTCTCTCCGGTTCCGATCGAAAAACGATTAATGGAGCTCGGTAACTTTGAAATGGTGTGTCTCATTGGCTCTGGCATGTCTGCCCCTATTCTATTAGCTGTCGCCCATAATTACTCAGCGATCAATCATGCTCTTTATGAAAAAAATCTGCTCACGCTTTTACTACAAATAAATAACGAACTAGAGTCTCATCAAAAGATCAAAGGTATATTGATGATGAAAGAGCCATGGAGCATTGAAAACGGCATCTTAACACCTACCTTAAAAATAAAGCGTCATCTATTGGAACAACACTACGAAACAATTGATGATAACTGGAATGATGAACACATAATACAATGGCAATAATAATTAACATTTAAGCTATTTTTATAGTTACTACTATCGATTTCTCATATATTAAGAATAATATAAATTTAAAATATATAGCCAATCATCTTTTAATGAACACAGATCAACATAAAATAATTGAATCAGGAAATATAATATTAATCGTGACTTAAAATCTAAAGATATATTAATTATTGTGCAATAAACTATTATAAGTGTCCGTATATGTTTACACTGTTAGTCTTTTAACAACCACGCTATCATCTTGTATTTAATAAGAATAGATTTACTATAGTTATATCTTATTTAGAACTATATTTATTAACAAGGATTATTCTCATGGCTAAAGGTGATATTAAAACAACTAAAGGTAAACGTCGCGCTCATTCTCATGGCAATGCTCGTTTAACTACAGCTGGAAAGAAAAAGCATCACAGTGCTTAATTGCATTAAAGCTTTCATGAATGATACTAATTCAAGATATTTTTCTTTAATCAGTATCATTCATTTAATTAATTATTAGAACTTTACAATTCGCTTACTGTTTAACCATTCAACCATATCAAAATATTTCTCATGCACACGATACATTGCGAAAAATTGCGTTGTTATTTCGCCCTTTTCATTATAGCAATGAACATAATTATCTCGTTCAGAACGCTTACGAGCACCAAAAAATACTGATTTACCGTTATCTAGACGTAAGAAACGTTCAATATCACCTTCATCACAAATATCACGATCAGACATAACAAAAAACAAATTATTGAAATCAACGCGTTTTTTTCTTCGTTCCCATTTTTCTTTTACTTCAGAAAACGATGCATCATGGATAAAGTGAATTTCAATATCACCTAATTTACCAAGAATATAAGGATAAGAATCAATATACTTAGAACCTTTTGCTTGTTCTAATTCTAACGATAAATAATATTCAATATTTTCACAGAACTTTAAATAACAATCAGAATAAAAGAAGCAACCCACTGTCGGTGAATTAAAAGGTTGTTCTAAATCACTGCAAGTAATACCACCAATACAATTATTAGAAATAAGGCTAAAGTTTTTATTCTTTAATCTTGCTTTTAGTTTCTTATTAACATGAGAACGATAAACTCTATATAATGTTCTTTTATAAATATAAGATATAACGCGTTGAATCATCAATTAAACCTTTAAACATAATTAGACTATATAAGTGATATTGTTTAACACTCACTATAATAACAATTTTTGGATTTTTCTCATTGTATAAGTAACAAGCAGATAAAACAAATAAATAATATAAAACAAATTTATATATTAACCTATTAATCAAATTGATTTTTATATATAACAATAAAACTAATTGATAGTATCAATTAATATTATTCTTTATCCAAAAATAATTTTGCGTAACAAGCTTATACCAACTACATTCATTACTTACA
>CAMQXY010000038.1 GCA_947039005.1 uncultured Photobacterium sp. | reverse complement strand
CTGCTCTTGCTGCTCTTGCATTATTACACCCAAATAAAAACGGATGCCAATGACTTGAGCAGTCGGCATCCGTTTTATTTAAACCTGTCACCTTCGCAATAATTATGCAGTCGTAACCTTTGCAGGTGTATCTTCACCACGCATAACACGGGTTAACTTAGGAGCAATAATCATCGTAAAAATAGCAATACCAGCAGTAGAGTAACCAATAATACCGAATACATGGCTATATAACATTAGCGTTTGGTGAGGTTCAATTACATTTGCAGGTGCCGCTGTTAACGTTGCAACCCAACCAGCAATAACTGCAGCTGTTGCTGATGTTAAGAACCACATTCCCATCGCAAAGCCCATCATTCGTTGCGGAACAAGTTGAGCAACCATAGCTAAACCAAGACCAGAAACAAATAACTCACCAATGGATTGGAAACCATAAGAAAGTACTAACCAATTTGAATCGACAATACCGTCACTGTTAGCAAAATGCGCACCAAGTACTAACACTAAGAACGACAAGCTACATAGCACCATGCCTAATGCAAACTTGAATGGCATAGAGAAACGATCGCCATATTTATTATAAATCATCGCTAATGCAGGGCTGGCAATCATGATCCATAAAGGATTAAGTGCTTGGAACTGTTCAGGCGCCACATGCATACCAAATAAATCATGCGAAATATTATGGATAGCAAAGAAGTTTAATGATGTTGGCATTTGGAAATAAAGTATAAAAAACACAATACCTTGTAGCATTAACACAAAGGCAACGAACATTTTTGCTCGTTCTATACCTGAAGTTGAAAATAATTCTTTAAAGTACAAGCCAACAATTGTGCCGCCAACGATAACCAAAATAGCATGGGCATAAAATAGATGCTGTAATAAAATTGCACTTACAAAACTCAATACAATTGCACCAACAGCGACACCAAGATAATAGATTTTATTGACTGGCTTCATATCAGGCTTAGAACCGATAGTTTTAACGATATGACCACTAATAAAGAAGTTTATTAGAGTAATAACCAAACCTGCAGCACTAACACCAAATGCAATATCATAACCAAACTTTTCTGCTATCCATGGCGATAACAGCATTGAGAAAAATGAACCTAAGTTGATTGCCATATAGTACATTGTAAATGCACCATCTAAGCGAGGATCATTTTCACCATACACTTTCGCTAATAAGCTTGATGGATTTGCTTTAAATAGACCATTACCCATGGTAATAAAGCCCATCGCTATATAGATAAGATCTGAACCACCATAGCCACTAGTTGCTGATAAACCCAATAAAGCATAACCAACAACAAGTATCATCGCACCTAATTTGATGGTTCTTTTGGTCCCAAGAACTTTATCTCCGACCCAACCACCAATAGCAACAGAACCATAAACTAAAGCTGAGAATGCACCAAATAATGTAAAAGAAGCAGTCTCCGACATGCCTAATATTTTAACCATATACACAGTTAAAATAGCTTGCATACCGTAGAAACCAAAACGTTCCCAGAATTCAATTGAAAATATCAAATAGAACGGTTTTGGCTGTTTAAATACGTTCTCGTCAGACATATGCTGTTTCCTTGAAAGGTTTCAGGTAAAACTAATCCAAACACGTATATTTCTTAATGTTATTTCTCCCCAATGTGAAATAACAAGAATAATGACGCTATACCGTTTTATTAGTAATGAATATAAAATAAAAAGCAGCTAAAAATTATAGTTATGCATTTTCTTACATTAAGACTGAAATAAAACAATAAATAAAGACACCGAAAATGAAATATTAAATACCATCACGCGCTAACTTTTTTTAATCTCTTTATAAACATGCAATTATGATATTAAAACATCGTTCAAATATTCTTTTTTTATATCACCCCCATTTATTTAAAGGGAAATATCATCACAATAACAAGTGATAATAATAATCAATATCATAAATGAGCAGTAAAAATAATACATCTTCTGGTTGGTTTAATATCTATATACTATTATTTAAAAAGATAAAATATGTAATATCACTAAAGACAATGAGGATGCTTATTTCTACTTATGCAGGCGATGTCAGTATAATTATTCAATATAACGAATAAGGTAATGATCATGATAAAAAAAACATCACGGCGTCGTTTTTTACAATTAACCGCAGGTGGGATTGTTGGCTTAACATTGGGTAACCAGCGAATAATACGTCCAGCCTCTGCCGCTGAACTCCCCCATTTAGAAGAAGATACACCTCAAGCTAGTGCATTAAAATACGTTAATAATTCCACAAATAAAAATCAACAATGTAAAAACTGTCTTTTAATTCGTGACAATGGTAATAAGAGTGACTGGCAGCCTTGTGTGATCTTCCCTGGAAAAACGATTAACGTCAACGGTTGGTGCTCTGCTTATGCACCCAAACCAACGTAAGTTTTTTAATTTAAAATGCCTGCATTAGCGCAGGCATTTAATTATTACTTTTTATCTATTACTTAGTCAGTTAGCCGTAACAGCGCTCACCCCAACGGGCTAGTCCTGCTGTTACTGAACCGAAATAGCTACCACTCACAATAGGAATATTAGGTAATTGTCGCTCAATACACTGCCGTAAAATAGGCGAACGAGCAGTCCCCCCTGTCATATAGACAACATCAGGCATAATTTGACTTTGTGCCATCGCTTCAACAACAAGCTCGCGCATTTTTTCTTTAGGTGTTTCTATTGCTTCTTCTAATTGCTGCGCTGAAATATCCACCATAAACAAGTCTTGCATTAATGCCATATTAACGGTGTGATGTGCTTGACTAGATAATGCAATTTTTGCTTCTTCTGCATGACGAATAATTTGATAACCAAGTGTCTCATGGTAAACATGAATCAATCGCGACAGCAATTGTGGATCAGCCGCATCATGGCGAAGTCTTTCTAATGCACGTAAATTCGCATCACCATAAAATTCAGTCTGGGCTGCAACGTTATTTATCGCAATTGGATTCCAAAATTGATTAAACGGCATATCAATACCACGAATCGTTTTACTGCCTAAACCAAACTGAGGCATTAATTGTTTAAATGCTAAATGAATATCAAGATCATTACCGCCTACTCGCTGACCACTGTGTGCCAATAAACTTGAGCTGCGATCAGTGAGATCTCGAAAACTCGGCCCCATTTGAATTAACGAACAGTCAGTCGTACCACCACCGATATCAACGACCAGCACTGTTTTATCCGCTGTTAATGTTGATTCATATTCAAGCCCTGCAGCGACCGGTTCAAATTGAAAGCACACGTTTTTAAAACCCGCCCGTTTAGCCGCTTGCGATAAAATACCTTCAGCTTGTTGGTTAGCGCTCTCGCCACCAATTCCTTGAAAGTTCACCGGTCGCCCAATAACCGTACTGACAATATCTTGCTGTAAACTTTGCTCAGCCGTTCGCTTTATATTAACCATCATGGCGCAAACAAGATCTTCAAAAAAGCTAATTTGACCATCACGTAGACCATTCGCACCTAAGAAAGATTTTGGTGATTTGACGTAATACACTTCTTCAGGATCATCAAGATAGAGATCAAGCGCTGCCTGACCAAATTGCAGATCGCCTGCGACAATCTCGATATCCTCTTCACGGTTAAAGGCCATAGAACGACGTAAAACCTGCTCACCAACACTATTTGAGGGTGATATACCCATAAAGCGATATAAATATTCAGACACACCCTCACGTGTCGGCGCACATAAGGTCGATGGAATATATTGATTATTTTTCTCTAACGGTAAAAGTTTAGGCTTACTGTCTTCCATCACTGCAACCGAACAATTCGCGGTTCCATAATCAAATCCAATGTACATCGATCAACACTCACATGCGGCAAAAAAGCCGCTAATAATATCCTATATATTAATGTAATACACTGAGATATTTAACCTCAATTATCGATAATATATCAATGACAATAAACGATGGATATTTATACTAAAATGAATTAAGTGGCACATTATTTTTATAAAAAAATACGATTTTATCGATGCATTTACAGTAAATTATCGACATAATAGAAAAATAATTTCTTTCAAAAGTACAAAAAAATGAAACGTATTTATCAAACTTTTTTTATTTTACTATTTACTGTATTTGCACTATCAGGATGTTCAGATTCAAAAACACCTAAAGAAGGTGATCAATACTCAGTGATCCCAACGCCAATGCCTGAAATGAAAGGGGTTACTGAAATATTTTCTCTTTCTTGTGGTCACTGCCGTAAGATGGAAAGCATTCTTCCTGAAATCAAAAAACTAACGAATAGCGATATCAAGCAGGTTCACGTTATTTTTAATGAAAGCGCTCAAAAAGCAGCCTTCATTTTCTATACTGCAATGATACAAACAGACAATAAACCAAGCCACGCATTGGTAGAGCAATTATTTGCATTCATACAAGATTCACCAAAAGATATGTCTGTTGAGCAAAGCAAAACTGCACTTAATAAAATATTCCATGATAACAACTTAAAAAGCCCTTATGAGCTAACAGAAGCTCAACAAAAAGAAATCTTTAAGATGTTACAACAATCTGAAGATATTGTGCGTAACTCAGCATTAGAATCCGTTCCTGCTTTTCTTGTTAATGGTAAATACCTAGTCAATACCAGTGCTCATAAAAGCCCACAAGATTTAGCTAACACTATTGATTATTTAAAAAACAAACAATAATCATTATCGTGTTCGATTATAAATACCTGTCATTTGGCAGGTATTTTTTTATCTCAAATACACTTACAACAACGATAATAAATAAAATACAACCCACCTTGTTAAGGCGCTTACTCCAATAAAAATCACTTGACTACTCTTCTCTTTAAAATGTCGTCATCGTCATTCTATTTACAGTAAATTATTCATACTCTACCCCATTTTTATAAAAAAACGATAACATCCAAACTTTATTTGTCGTACAAATATCTCTCGCGTATGTGAAATGGATTGACGTTAACAAGGATGTGTTGATTATGAGTGATATTGCGTTATCTATCAGTATATTATCACTGGTAGCTGTACTCGGTTTATGGATGGGAAGCTGGAAAATAAAAGGTGTAGGTTTAGGTATTGGTGGCGTACTATTTGGCGGTATTATCGTTGGGCACTATACCGAAGCTATGGGTATTACATTAAATGCACATACCTTACATTTTATCCAAGAATTTGGTTTAATCTTATTTGTATACACCATTGGTATTCAAGTTGGACCGGGTTTTTTTGCCTCTTTAAGAAGTTCGGGCTTAAAGCTCAATGGTTTTGCCGCACTGGTCGTATTATTAGGCTGTGTTGTCGCTGTTCTGCTTTATGTCCTTTTTGATGTGCCACTCCCGATCCTACTAGGTATCTATTCTGGCGCTGTCACAAATACCCCAGCATTAGGTGCTGGACAACAAATTTTATCCGAACTTGGCGTATCCGCAGATTTATTAGATATAACGGGTATGGGCTATGCGGTTGCTTATCCCTTTGGTATTTGCGGCATTCTTATCTCAATGTGGCTATTACGATTAATATTCAAAGTTAACATTGATCAAGAAGCAGCAGTTTATAACACTAGCAATGGCGATAAAAAAGAAGGCTTACAAACACTCAATGTTGCCGTCCGTAATCCTAATTTAAATGGTCTTACCTTCATTCAAATTCCAGCGATAACAGAAGGTGCGATTATTTGTTCACGCTTAAAGCGAGGTCATCAACTTTCAATTCCTAAAGAATCAACCCCGATTGAACTCAATGATGTTCTGCATTTAGTCGGTACAAAAGTAGCGCTTGAAAAAGCACGATTGGTTATTGGTGATATCGTTGATATTTCCCTTTCAACCAAGGGTACTGATCTACAAGTTGAACGTTTAGTGGTTACCAATGAAATTGTATTAGGCAAAAAAATTCGCGAATTAGAATTAAAAGAAAAATACGATGTGGTGATCTCTCGACTCAATCGAGCCGGTGTTGAGCTGGTACCTAATAGCCAAACATCACTCCAATTTGGTGATATTCTTAATCTTGTTGGTAGTAAAGATGCGATTGCAGCCGTCAGCGGTATGGTCGGTAATGCCGAACAAAAACTACAACACGTTCAGATGCTGCCTATTTTTATTGGAATTGGATTAGGCATATTATTAGGTTCTATTCCATTATATCTACCCGGATTTCCAGTCGCACTCAAACTAGGTCTTGCAGGTGGTCCTTTAATTGTTGCATTAGTACTGGCTCGTATTGGTAGCATTGGTAAACTGTATTGGTTTATGCCACCGAGTGCTAACTTAGCACTACGTGAAATTGGTATTGTATTATTTTTAGCAGTGGTTGGTTTAAAATCAGGCAGTGGCTTTATTGATACTTTAGTCAATGGTGATGGATTAAGTTGGATGGCTTACGGTGCATTAATTACATTTATTCCTTTAATCATAACTGGATGTATTGCCCGTATATTTGGTCAACTTAATTACCTCTCTATGTGTGGCATGTTAGCAGGTTCCATGACCGATCCCCCTGCTCTTGCATTCGCAAATGGGCTTCACCCAAGTAATGGCGCTGCGGCACTGTCTTACGCAACGGTTTACCCACTAGTGATGTGTTTACGCATTTTATCCCCACAAATACTGACAATCCTACTCTGGATTGGGTAATGAAAAGTAGCCATTATCTTATTTTTAATCTCAACAAGATAATGGCTACTATTATTGATTTTTAAACAACATGTTACGTTTCATATAACAAACTATCTTCGCAAGCTCTACTATCTAATCAACAAAAACTAAACATGGTAGACCTTGATGATCTATTCTATGAATACCTGTTTTGAAAACAGCCTGTAAACTCTCAACCGTCATTACTTGCTCAACATCACCACAAGCAATACATTGACCATGATCCAACAACACTACGTTATCCGCTTCACGTAAGGTTCTATTTAAATCATGATTAACCATTACCACCGCAACCCCTTGCTGTGAAATTTTTCTGACTAATTGATACATCGCGGCTTCTTGACCAATATCTAATGCTGCCGCTGGCTCATCAAGCAACAATAACCGTGCACGCGGATTAATCGTCGGCCAAACTTGTAAACATGCTGCCGCTAATCGTACTCGTTGCCATTCCCCGCCAGACAGTTGTTGAATATTTCGCGATAACTTATCTTTAATATCTAAACTTCGACAAATATCATCTAGCGCAATTTGTAATTGTTCAGTATCAACATCTTGCAAAGCCGATACTGCAAGCGATAAATATTGAAAAACAGGAATAGAAAAATTAGGTTTATCTTGTTGTGACAAATAACTACGAACATGCGCTAATGACGGTAAATCATAATCCGCTAAATCATCATTGAGTAAACGAATACTCCCATTGTAATCAAACAATCCTGATAAAATAGATAACACGGTACTTTTACCGCTACCATTCGGCCCGATCACATGAGTAATTTGTCCAGCATAAAGCGTTAACGACATTGGTAATAATCGTGGTACAAAAGCAATATTTTTGGCTTTTAATACTAAGACTGGCGATTTTGAAACAATATATTTATCAATCGTTGCGGTCATCATTTAATCCAACTGCGAACGCATTAGCATCCAAATAAATACTGGCGCTCCAAGTGACGTTGTCACCACCCCAATAGGTAAATCAGCATCCGTCAATAATACCCGTGATAGAGTGTCGGCTAACACCAATAAGATACCGCCACAAATCGCAGAGAGTGGCAGTAAATACCGGTTCTCAGTCCCAAATTGCAACCGTAATAAATGCGGTATAACCAAACCAACAAACCCAATCACACCAGCCAATGCTACCGAACAGCCGACTAATAACGATACCATTAAGATCAACAGCCACCGAATACGTCTAACATCAACGCCTAATTGACGCGCAGCAACATCACCAAGCATCATTACATCCAGTGATTTACCCTGCAGACAAAGCACTATTAATACTGGCACGATAACAAATAGCAGTGATAATTGCTCCCAACTCACACCGCCAACACTACCCATTAACCAATACATAAGCTGGCGCATACTTAAATCATCACTGAAATAAAATGCCCACGTCACGACAGCGCTCGATAAAATACCCAATGCAACACCAATTAATAATAATCGTGCCATTGAAACTTTTTTACGCCGAGAAAAACTAACTAAGATAAGTGTAAACAGCAATGCGCCAGCCATAGCGGCAATCATCGTAAGAAAAGGTGTCGGTGTAATAGGCATAAAAAATAACAACAACACCACAGCAAGGCTAGCGCCACCAGAAATTCCCAAGACACCAGGCTCAGCTAATGGATTTCCCAATAGCACCTGCAATACCGCACCAGAGCTAGCCAGTGCCGCTCCAACAATCAAGGCGGCTAAGACTCGCGGTATACGCAATTGCAATAATAACTGCTGTTGAAGATCACCATCAGGTGCCCACGGTAATATCCACACTTCACCAACCGCAACAGCAAACAAACAAATGATCACCAGTAACAATGATGAAACAATCAAGCAGGTACGCCATTGTTGTTGCTGCCGATATAATAATTCACTTAACAACATCAATACTTATTACGCTCAAAAGAGTAAGACTAAATACCATACCTTGCTGCTTCTATAATGAAAAGAAACACATCTGAAATTTCAATATTAAATATATTTATCAATATGATGAATTATTTTTAGCACAAACGCGAACTTGCTCATCAAAGATCAAATTGGCTTTTTTTACCATTAATGCAGCTCGTTGGCCAAGTATCACATGTCGATTAGGAAAAACAACCGCCTCCCCCCCGACACTGGCGCTATAGGTTTGACTGCCATCCACAGCAAATTCATCACCTTCAGCAAAAAAAGTAAAATTAGCTACGTCATCATTAAACGTAAAATAAAATTCAGGATGGTATTTAACTATCGTACGACTAACTTGATACACCTCCACATCACTGGTCCAAATAATAGGTAACGCCACATCCGTTATTAATTGCAACATCGCATCCTTAAATGACGTTAATAATGTGAAGTCATTATGTCCAAGCTTACCTACACGCCCTAATTCTACCGTAAGCGCTTGAGCACCATGATATTCAGCACTATACCAAGCAAATGTTGGTGACGGTCGATTAGACAATAAAACCGCATCTAATTTAGCGTGATGGATAAAACTAAATAATTTATTACTACGAGTTTGTTTGTCTGTATAGGGGCTAATTGCAAAGGTATCGTGCTGTGATGGACGAATAGCACAATGCAAGTCAAGATGCCATCGCTCTGGTTTAATGGCAACAGAGGCACCATAAAAGCTATTAATCGCCAGTTGGAGTGCATTAGCAATACGACATTCATTATTTCTATCAGGATTTTTTACTTGAAAGAGTCGATTCATGTTTTCTGCCATAAATCGTTGTTGATGATTAATCGCCTCTGGATGCGCAATAATCAATAATAATCGATGGATCGGTTGAATATGTCCGAGTACTACACCCAATGCAACTTGCTGAATTAATTCTATTGGCGAAGTCTCATCACCATGGATCCCAGATGACAATACAATATCTTTCGCATCACAAGCTAATTCCCTTGGTGTAATTTGTAACACCCCACGATGTAAAAGCTGACAATGTAAACCAGAATCTAATACCCATTCCCCCGCAACAAAAGATTGTGAGAAATCGCATGTTGCTTTGAGAAACTGCCCTCGTTTTATCTGCTCTATTAAAGTCATATCACAACCTCCCTGTTAACCATTTTAATAACCACTTAATATTTATTCTTAAATCATCCTGAAAATAAAAATAATATCGGTTCTATTGTTAAATATAGTGTGCCGTAAATACCTTCACAAAAATAAGCTAATAAAAAACCCAAGTAAAAATACATTTACTTGGGTTTCAGTTCGGATCAGCAAACTCGTGAAAGATTTATTTATTAACTTCTAAACTTTCTACGCGTGCCTTAAGCTTCTGACCAGGACGGAATGTAACGACACGGCGTGCAGAGATAGGAATATCTTCACCCGTTTTAGGGTTTCTTCCAGGTCTCTCATTTTTGTCACGCAAATCAAAATTACCAAAACCAGATAATTTAACTTGCTCACCATTTTCTAGAGCCTTCCTAACTTCTTCAAAGAAGACTTCCACCGTATCCTTGGCGTCCCGTTTGCTTAATCCAACATTTTCAAACAGGTTCTCAGCCAAATCGGCTTTTGTGAGCGCCATAGATAACTCCCTCAAGACTATGTTGAATGGATAGTGTTCATACCTACATATAAAAAGTATGCCACTGTGAATAAGGTATATGTTAATTAGAGATGTAATTCTAAACTTCAAAAACTACGGGACTATATTATCCCTCTCACTATCAACTAGACTCAGTCTAAGCCAACTCGCTGATTTTCGCCAACTTTTTTACGTTAACTTCATGTCAAATTATGCTGTTTTAGTTGCGTAATTTTACTATAACAATGCATCTAGTTGATCTTGCTCACACAGAGTTCAGCATTAAATCACTACAGAATCAATGATATACAGTTAAAAACTCTGATTGATGGTTATCAAATAGAAAATATAACTATTTATCAAGCTGTTATTATTTTTTAGATCTAGATCAAAAAAAAGCAGCCTCAAAAGGCTGCTTTCCTAAAACAAAGACTTAAATTTAATTATGATGTTTTTTTAATCACGTAGTGACGCATCAAATTTTTCAGCCAATGCATTAACAATACTACCGACTGCAGCGGCAATATCGGCTTCTTCTAATGTACGCTCAGTTGATTGCAATGTTAGCGCAATCGCAAGACTCTTCTGACCGTCGTCAACACCTTTACCAGTGTAAACATCAAATAGATTAACCGCTCTTAATAACTCGCCACCATTATCACGACATGCCGCAATAATATCATTTGCAGCAATATCATCATTAACCACAACCGCAATATCACGACGGTTAGCAGGGAACTTAGATAATGCTACAGCTTCAGGCAAGTCACGCTTATTGATTGCATCCCACTCAACTTCAAATGCAATTGTACGACCGTTAAGGCCAAACTTACGCTCAAGCTCAGGGTGAACAGTACCAATAAAGCCAACTTCACGCTCAGTTTCAAGACCCGCATCAACAACAATCGCCGCTGTTTGACCAGGGTGAAGAGCTGGGTGTTGAGCCGCTTTAAAGCTGTAGCTATCTTTTGCTGTTAGCTCAAGAACGGCTTCTAGATCACCTTTAAGGTCAAAGAAATCAACAGTGTTAGTTTCAATGTCCCAATGCTCATCACTACGTGTACCCGCAATAACACCCGCAAGCATCATTTCTTGACGCATACCATTTTCAGCAGTTTGCTCTGGTACAAAACGTAAGCCAGCTTCAAACAAACGTACACGTGGCTGTTGACGCTTCTGGTTGAACACTACTGTATTTAGTAGGCCAGTCCATAGGCTTAAGCGCATTGCTGACATATCCGCAGAAATAGGGAAAGGCAGAACTAATGGCTCAATATTAGGCACGATGAGTTTTTGTTGCTCAGGCTCTACGAAGCTATAAGTAATCGCTTCTTGGAAACCACGATCAACTAACAAATCACGTACACGTTTCAGCGGTAGATTCGCTTCTTTGTGTAGGTTCATGCTCAAGGCTGCAACAGGCGATTGATTAGGAATATTGTTGTAACCGAAAATACGGCCCACTTCTTCCACTAAATCTTCTTCAATTGCCATATCGAAACGCCATGCAGGTGCTGTTGCTTTCCAGCCAGCATCTGTTGTTTCAACATCACAACCTAAGCGTGTTAGGATTTCTACCACTTCTTCAGAAGCAATAGCATGACCTAATAGACGATCTAGCTTAGAACGACGTAGTTCAATCGTTGCCGCTTTTGGTAAATCAGCCTCTGATTCAGCTTCAACAATCGGCGCAACTTCACCACCACAGATATCAATGATAAGTGCTGTTGCACGTTCCATTGCTTTCATTTGTAGCGTTGCATCAACACCACGCTCAAAGCGGTGTGAAGAATCAGTGTGTAGACCGTAGCTACGCGCACGACCACGAATTGCATCAGGTGCAAAGAATGCACACTCAAGCAATACGTCTTTCGTTTCAGTATTAACGCCAGAGAATTGACCACCAAAGATACCTGCAATTGCAAGTGCTTGAGTGTTATCAGCAATAACCAGTGTGTTACTGTTTAATTCTGCTTCGTTGCCGTCAAGAAGAGTCAGCTTTTCGCCCTGCTCTGCCATACGAACCACAATGCCACCATCAATCTTAGCAAGATCGAATGCGTGCATTGGTTGACCCATTTCTAGCAATACGTAGTTAGTGATATCTACGATTGCATCGATTGAGCGAGTACCACAACGGCGTAGTTTTTCTTGCATCCATAATGGTGTTTCAGCTTGCGCATTAACATTACGAACGATACGACCAAGGTAACGTGGACATGCAGCAGGTGCTTTAACTTCAATTGAAATCGTATCAGCCGCAGTTGGCTCAACAATATCAAACTGTGGTTCTGTCACTTCAGCGCGGTTAAGAACGCCGACTTCACGAGCAAGACCAGCAATGCTCAGACAATCTGCGCGGTTAGCTGTTAGATCTACATCGATAGTCACATCGTCAAGACCTAAGAATTCACGGAAATCAGTACCGAGTACTGCATCTGCCGCTAATTCCATGATACCGTCAGACTCAATATCAATACCTAGCTCAGTGAATGAACACAGCATACCGTGAGAAGGTTGACCACGTAGTTTTGCCTTCTTGATTTTAAAATCACCAGGAAGAACAGCACCTACCGTTGCAACAGCAACTTTAATGCCTTGACGACAGTTAGACGCGCCACAAACGATGTCTAGCAACTCTTCAGCGCCCACATCAACTTTGGTTACACGCAGTTTGTCAGCGTCTGGGTGTGGAGCACACTCAACAACCTGACCCACTTTAACGCCAGTGAATTCACCAGCAACTGCTTCAATACCATCAACTTCCAAACCAGCCATTGTGATTTGGTGAGCTAGCTCTTCGCTGTTTACTGCAGGATTAACCCACTCGCGTAGCCAAGATTCAGAGAATTTCATAGATTTCTAGCCCCTAGTGCTTACTTGAACTGTTTTAGGAAACGTAAGTCGTTCTCAAAGAACGCACGTAAATCATTAACGCCGTAACGAAGCATAGTAAGACGCTCAACGCCCATACCAAATGCAAAGCCTGAGTATTTTTCAGGATCGATGTTAACTGAACGAAGTACATTAGGGTGAACCATACCGCAGCCCAAAACCTCTAACCACTTACCGTTCTTACCTTTAACGTCAACTTCAGCAGAAGGCTCAGTGAATGGGAAGAATGAAGGACGGAAACGCACTTCAACTTCTTCTTCAAAGAAATTACAAAGGAAATCGTGAAGAATACCTTTTAACTGTGCAAAGTTTACATTTTCGTCAACTAACATACCTTCCACTTGGTGGAACATTGGCGTGTGAGTTTGATCGTAATCATTACGGTATACACGACCAGGCGCAATAAAGCGGAATGGCGGTTGACCATTTTCCATGGTACGGATCTGAACACCAGATGTATGCGTACGTAGCATTAGATCTGGGTTAAAGAAGAACGTATCGTGATCTGTACGTGCAGGGTGATCGTCTGCAATGTTCAATGCATCGAAGTTGTGGAAAGCATCTTCAATTTCAGGACCAGCTTCAGTTGTAAAACCAAGCTCACCAAAGAAACTTTCAATACGCTCAATGGTACGTGTCACTGGGTGAAGACCACCATTTTCAATACGGCGACCCGGTAAAGAAACATCAACAGTCTCAGCAGCAAGCTTAGCTTCAAGCTCTGCACGTTGTAGACCGTCTTTACGCTCAACAAGTAATGTTTGTACTACTTGTTTCGCTTTATTGATTTCTTGACCAGCAGTGCGACGCTCTTCTGGTGGTAATTTACCTAGGGCTTGTAGTTGAAGAGTTAAATGACCCTTCTTACCTAGAAATTGAACTCGAACTTCGTCCAGAGCGACTGATGAATCAGCCTGCTCAATAGCTGCCGTTGCGTTGGCAATAATCTCGTCTAGATGTTGCATCGTATCCTCATCCACCCACAGGTGGCGTCCTTAAGGGAGATATAAAATCGCATAACGATACATACTAAAGAAAGCAGCGTCTAAATCCAAATTGAATCGTAATAAAACAGTAACTTTGGATGAAAAAAAAACGTCTTTTGCCATTAAAATATGAATTTGTACTTTTTCAGTACACTAATGGTCAGCTTCTATAGACTATAAAACAGATTTCGCACACCTATATTCCATTTTTTTCTCTTTCTAAAATCGAATGAAAAAAGTAAATTTTAGCAATATTTACTTTGGAATAATTATCATGAATGCCCAATTTTTATCAGCCTTAATTAAAATAAGTATTTTTGCTTCCCTACTCTGCCTTGCGTTAGTCATATTGGGCAATTATGGAATGTCATTAAGCATGCCTATTGAAATGAAAGATCACCTAACGAATCAAACTCATATCGATTTCATTCATGTTATCTACTATGTAGGGTTTAATTTCATGTTTGTTGGTTTTCTTGCCTGTCTCGTTTGGAGAGTAAAACAGTCACAACGACAAATGAAGCAGTGCCTTACTCATAGCCACGCTTAATTAACAGCAATAATTTGCTGATTTATATCTTTATATTCGCGTCTCAAAGTATTTAACTTTAAATATTGAGGCGCTTTATATGTAATAAAGCTGTGATAAATACGATCTTTTTCTATCAAATTAGTTTTAAAGTTACATTTTTCAGTGTAAGTTATGATCAAAATCAATGTTAGGACCATATAATGAACACTCAAGATCTTGCAGCTCTCTCAAAAATTTCAACTATCGCAGCGATTCTTTGTACTGCCCTATTGCTGCTTGGTAACTATGGCCTAGCATCAGCAATGCCAATTTCTCCAGAAGAGGGTTTTAATTTTATTAATCTTGCCTTCTTTATGGGTTTCAATACGTTATTTGTTAGTTTCCTCGCTTTTTTACTTAAAACTCTAGCAACAGCAAATAAAAAACGTAATCGACGTTATGCACGTGCATAAGTATTAGACTTACACCTCTTTTAAAAACCAGTCATTTTCATTTATTGATGAATGACTGGTTTTTTTATGCCTTTTATTCCTGAGCATGCGAAATATTGCTTTTTATGTACTTGTGAAATACTCTCCCTATCATTCAGATCAATCCAGACTGTTGTGGCTTAATGAACTTGTACTCCTCTTTCGTCATTCCCTACAATGAGGTTGCGAACGAAATAAGAAATCTAATACTTTCTTTTTACGATCAGCTCGTTATTGGTCTTGGAATAAACTCAAAAAATACATAAGTAATGGTAGGACAAGAAGCGATGGACATTAATGTAATATCTATAACGGCAGATTTTGACATGGAACTCTGCAAAATAATTAAGCAAGTAGGTGCTGAATTTGGTGCGGTAGGCGAAGGATTTGGCCCATCAGATGCCGAAGTTTTGAATATGAGTCGTTTTTACCATGATGGTGTTAGCAGTTTATATTTAATCGCATTAGTCGATGGCGAACTTGTCGGTGGGTGCGGTATCGCTCCTTTTAATAACAGCAACACGATCTGCGAACTAAAAAAACTGTTCCTATTACCTGAAGGTCGCAAGCTAGGTTTAGGGGAGAAACTCTCAACTCAATGTTTAGAATACGCAAAAACAAAAGGTTTCACGGAATGTTATTTAGATACTCTCTCTAGCATGCAATCAGCCGTACGCTTATATGAAAGATTAGGCTTTACTCATCTAGAAATGCCATTAACAGGCACCCTACACGGCGGTTGTGATGTTTGGATGTTAAAACAACTTTAGCAAACAAAGAAAAACAAAGCATAGAATCCCTACTATCCTTGTTGGAATTTACTGTAGAAAATAACGAAATAATACTCATTATTAGATCAAAGACGTAGTGGCATTAGTAAAAACATAAAAGCTATATACGAAATACGAAAAAAGGAGAGCCGAGGCTCTCCTTTTCAACTTAAAACTAGACTGAAATTACAGTGCAGCTTTTGCCTTTTCCACAAGAACAGTGAAAGTAGCTTTGTCAAATACAGCGATATCTGCAAGGATCTTACGATCGATTTCGATAGACGCTTTCTTAAGACCGTTGATTAGACGGCTGTAAGACATACCATTTTGACGTGCAGCAGCGTTGATACGAGCAATCCAAAGTTGACGGAAAGTACGTTTCTTCTGACGACGGTCACGGTAAGCATATTGACCAGCTTTAGTAACAGCCTGGAAAGCTACACGGTAAACACGTGAACGTGCTCCGTAATAACCTTTAGCTTGTTTAAGAACTTTCTTGTGACGTGCACGCGCTTGTACACCACGTTTTACGCGAGGCATAGGAGACTCCTAACTAAAATTAAAAAAAAATATAAAACTAAAAACGATTAAGCGAACGGAAGCATACGAGCAACTGCAGCCACTTCACACTTAGGAAGGATTGCATTTGGACGAAGCTGACGTTTGTTCTTAGTAGTACGTTTAGTCAGGATGTGACGCTTAGTAGCGTGCTTAAACTTAAAGCCACCAGCTGTTTTCTTGAAGCGCTTAGCAGCGCCACGATTTGTTTTCATCTTTGGCATGAGATGATAACTCCGCATTGTTGATAGTTAATAATCATAGTAATAGGGCGAACAAAAAACGCTACTAAAAGCAGCGCTTTTTAGCTACTTGAATGCCGTTATTACTTCTTTTTTGGGGCAAGCATCATGGTCATTTGACGACCTTCTACACGATTAGGGAAGCTTTCACAGATCGCAATCTCTTCAAGCTCAGCCTTAATACGATTAAGAAGTTCAATACCAATGCCTTGGTGGGCCATTTCACGACCACGGAAACGTAGTGTGACTTTACCCTTGTTGCCCTCTTCTAAAAAGCGAGTCAGGTTGCGTAGTTTTACCTGATAATCGCCTTCGTCTGTACCAGGTCGGAATTTAACTTCCTTGATCTGGATTTGTTTTTGATTCTTCTTTTGCTCTTTAGCAGCCTTGCTCTTTTCGAACAAGTACTTACCATAGTCCATCACACGACAGACTGGTGGCTCGGCATTAGGGCTAATTTCAACTAGATCCACACCAGCATCAAGAGCAACATTCATTGCTTCTTCAATAGAAACAACACCGACTGATTCGCCGTCAAGGCCAGTTAGACGAACTTCACGTACGCCACGAATTTCATCATTCAGACGATGCGCGTTTTGCTTAACTGGTGCCTGGGTTCTTTTTCCGCCTTTAATACCTTATTCCTCCACAACATTGAGCTTACGATTGCTGATTTCGTCTTGCATAAATGCAATCAGTTCATCAATCTTAAATTTACCCAAATCTTTACCCTTGCGAGTACGAACTGCTACTACGCCTGCTTCGACTTCTTTGTCGCCACAAACGAGCATGAAAGGCACTCGCTTCAAAGTATGTTCGCGGATTTTAAAGCCAATCTTCTCATTTCTCAAGTCCGCATTGACTCTAATTCCACTTTTTTTCAATTTTTCTACAATTTCTTGCACATATTCTGCTTGAGAGTCAGTAATATTCATCACTACAGCTTGTTGAGGCGCCAACCATGTTGGGAAGAAGCCTGCGTAATCTTCGATAAGAATACCGATGAAGCGCTCTAGTGAACCAAGAATTGCACGGTGAATCATAACCGGTGTATGGCGTTCGTTGTCTTCACCTACATATGTAGCGCCTAAACGCTCAGGTAATGCGAAGTCAAGTTGAACAGTACCACACTGCCATGCGCGATCAAGGCAATCGTGAAGTGTAAACTCGATCTTAGGACCGTAGAATGCACCCTCACCTTCTTGAATGTCAAATGGAATTTCCATTGATTCAAGCGCGGTAACTAAATCGGCTTCAGCTTTATCCCACATTGCATCAGAACCCACACGTTTTTCAGGACGAGTAGATAATTTAACAACAATGTTATCAAAACCGAATGTCTTGTATGTATCATACACCATTTCGATGCAAGATGTAACTTCTTGTTGTACTTGTGCTTCTGTACAAAAAATATGCGCATCATCTTGGGTAAAACCACGTACACGCATAATGCCGTGAAGTGAACCAGAAGGCTCATTACGGTGACAAGAACCAAACTCAGCCATACGTAATGGTAAGTCACGGTATGATTTTAGACCTTGGTTAAAGATCTGTACATGACCAGGACAGTTCATTGGCTTAATTGCGTATTCACGGTTCTCTGAACTTGTTGTGAACATCGCATCAGCGTACTTATCCCAGTGGCCAGAACGCTCCCAAAGTACACGGTCCATCATTAATGGGCCTTTTACTTCTTGGTAATCGTATTCGTTCAGTTTTTCACGAACAAACACTTCTAGCTCACGGAAGATAGTCCAACCGTTGTGGTGCCAGAATACCATACCAGGTGCTTCTTGCTGCATGTGGAACAGATCAAGTTGCTTACCAATCTTACGGTGGTCACGCTTTGCAGCTTCTTCTAAACGCGTTAGATGCGCCTTTAATGCTTTCTTATCGTGGAATGCAGTACCGTAGATACGTTGAAGCATCTTGTTATCGCTATTACCACGCCAGTATGCACCAGCAACACTTAATAGCTTGAAGTTTTGACAGAAACCCATGTGTGGTACGTGAGGTCCACGACACATGTCAATGTATTCTTCATGGTGGTATAAACCTGGACGATCATCGCGAGCAACGTTTTCATCAAGGATTTCAATTTTGTATGTTTCGCCACGTGCATCAAACGCATCACGCGCTTCTTGCCAGCTCACATTTTTCTTTACTACTTGATACTTAGTTTTAGCTAATGCAAGCATACGCTTTTCAATAACATCAAGATCTTCTTGTGTTAGAGATTGCTCTAGATCGATATCGTAATAAAAACCGCTGTCAATCGTAGGACCGATCGCCATTTTTGCTTCAGGGTACAATTGCTTAATTGCATGACCAAGCAAGTGCGCACATGAGTGACGAACGATTTCAAGACCATCAACGTCATCTTTTACTGTGATGATTTCTAGGCTTGCATCATTTTCAATAAGATCACAAGCATCAACACGAACACCATCAACACGCCCTGCAATCGTTGCTTTCGCAAGACCAGGACCGATTGAAAGTGCAACGTCCATAGTTGATACAGCCTCGTCGAATTGACGTTGACTACCGTCTGGAAGAGTAATAACAGGCATTTAAATATCCTTAAACAGTGGTGCCACACACCAAGTAGCACATGTTGAGTTAATAAAGCTTTTAGGGAAGCTTTGTATGAATAAACATATTTTTACTTTGATGCCGCAATACAGAGCAACACGTTAAGGTAAAAATAGGGTGACACTATACAAACGGTCACAAGATATTGCAAAGGATCACCCTGATTTTTTATAGTTTCTAATTAACTAAGGCGTAATTCACTACGTACAACTTCTCGATACCAGGATAAATATCGTGAATAACGGCTTTTAGCTCAGATAATGTCATATTTTCTTGTTGTGCATGAAAATCATTCAGTTCACTAAATGCAATCGGTTCAACAGTCAAAATATTTAAACGACAAAACCAGCGACCATCTTCATACGTTGAGACATCAACAATGGTATCTGGAACATAATGGCTTTCAGCTTCATCACGAATAGTAATCGTTTTTTTACCAGATAATATATCGCTTTCAAAACGTGCAAAAAAAGTCATTTCAGTCGGGATTATCGTAGTGGTCATTTATGGTGTCCTTTATTACCTAATAAATTTTCGGCTTAGAGTAACCGCAAATATTTAAAAGTAAACGGACAATACCAAAGAATAAGAAATATTGAAGCAGGATTAATCATCTTCTGCGTTTAATGCAAAAAATAATATCTCCTTTATTTTCAATACACTACTTCTTACTCCACTCTGAATTCATTAAAATAGCGTCGACTTCACAGATATATCTAAATGAAATGAACTAAGATGTTGATAGACAAGTTTTATCTAGTTCAATTTACTGCGTGGAGGATGCTATGTGGCAGGCTATTTCTCACCAATTGTCGGAAGTTCTTGGTCGACAGTTCAAAATAAACGAACGGGAAGCTCTTCAAGGCGGAGATGTTAACCAATGTTATTGTGTTGGTGATGGCGAACAACGTTTTTTTATTAAACTTAATGATAAAGAGCAACTTGCTGTTTTTGAAACTGAAGCCGAAAGTTTACGTATCCTTAATGAAGCTAATTGTGTTCAAGTACCACAATATTTCCACCTTGGTACTTGCCGAGATAAATCTTTCCTTATTCTTAATTATCTTCCCACTAAAACCATTGATGACGCGGCTGGTTATAAACTCGGTCAGCAATTAGCCCAACTTCACTTATGGGGTGAACAGGTTGAATACGGATTTGATTTTGATAACTATATTGGTTTAACCCCTCAGCCCAACAAATGGCGTCGTCGCTGGGATAAATTTTTTGCCGAACAACGCATTGAATGGCAACTACAACTCTGTGAAGAAAAAGGGCTCCATTTTGGGGATATTGATACAATAACCGCCAATGTCGCTCAACGCTTAAGTAATCATCAACCCAAGCCCTCACTACTCCATGGTGACCTATGGCATGGCAATACCGCATTAACCGTATCTGGACCGATCATTTTTGATCCTGCCACCTATTGGGGTGATCGTGAATGTGATGTTGCTATGACAGAGTTATTTGGCGGTTTTCCAGCGAGCTTTTATAAAGGCTATCAGTCGGTATACCCTTTAGATGAAGGCTATCAAGATCGTAAAGATCTGTATAATCTTTATCACATTCTTAACCACTGCAATCTGTTTGGTGGTGAATATATGGGCCAAGCACAGAATATTATTACCAAACTTATGTTATGGGATGAATAACGGTTCTTGTTTATTTAGCCCATCATACACCAACACTGTCGCCACTCTGGGTTGGTAGTATGATGGGTTGATATACCACCGCTATAGCATGAGTATTAGCAAAATTGATAACTAACAACTAGGATCAATAATAATATACGACACGATATATCAAACCATGCCTTTAATGTCTGTATTAAGGATCTATTATGCACAAATATTCAAATCAAAATGTTAGCTGCCCGCATTGTGGACATCTCATTAGAATCCCTCTTGATGCGAGTGCTGGTAGTCAAGAATTTTATGATGATTGCTCTATCTGCTGTAATCCAATTCATTTGACCATGGAAGTGGATGAGTTACATAAAACCATTAATCTATTTGTTGATGCTGATGACGAGCAAATATTTTAATCTTCTTATTTATTTGCCATCACACGTTCAACTGTATCCACAATAGCTTGTGTTTGAGGGTCAATTTCAATATTAATTACATCATTGATCGTGCGATGTTTAAGATTGGTTCGTTGTAAGGTTTCAGGAATCAAATTAACATTAAAACAACCGTCTTTCACTTCACCAATGGTTAAGCTAATACCATCAATACCAATATACCCTTTTGCAAAAATATATTTCATTAATTGGGCGGGTACAGAAAACCACACTTGATGATTATTTTCCGAAATATTCACTGCCGACACAATCGCTGTTGACATAATATGACCTGACATTGCATGACCGCCAATCTCATCACCAAATTTAGCAGCACGTTCAACATTGACATAATCTCCCACATTAAGCAGACCTAAATTAGTGACTTTCAACGTCTCATGCATTAAATCAAACGAAACTAATTCTCCTTCAATATGAGTCACCGTTAAACAACAACCATTATGTGCAACAGAAGCACCTAATGCTAATCCCTGCATCAATTCCTCAGGCAAACGAATAATATGAGTTTGAAAGTTCTGTTGTTTATTAATACTAACGACGGGCGCCATGCCTTGTATAATTCCGGTAAACATACCTATCCTTTATGCCTATTTGTTAAATTAACCTATTCTTATAATATGGGTTTATCCGATAATATTCGATTGAAAAAACACTTATCCGGTTAATAACCTAACAAATTTATCAGCTATAGTTGTTAAAAATCACTTTTTGACATTAAGGTGACACTTTACAATACGATAAGCGTATTACTTGTATGACAATAGAAGTTAGCCAATTTTGCCTAACTTTTTTCTGTTTTATATACCGAGTCAACAAATAATACGTATTAAAGGTACACTTTATGGCCGCTAACGTCTCATCAACCATTACACCGTCTCTACAGCAACAACCAAAACAGCCTGCTTTGCGAATACTACTTATCGGCTTATTAGTGGTGTTATCTGGGTACTATATTTGGGTACTTTATAAAGCAATAACACCTAATGTTAGCCTTGCCTATAAAGCCTATTATATTAAAAATCAGACATTATATTGGCAACCCAAACAACCTAATCTAGCATTAACATTACCAAGTAAATTAGAGACAATAAATAATATTCCTAACTTATCCCGTGCAGGTTGGAGTTTTGATACCGATAACAATATGCGCGAGCTAACTCAACAAGGTGGCTTATACTTTACGCTACCCACTGCACCAACAACCAACGTTACCATTACGTTTACCTTGGCAACGGCACCCCAGCAAATAAAACCGCTTGCGTTTACCTTTAATCATTATCAAGGCACATTATTGCCTCTCGCACAGGGGAAAACATTTATTGCTCAATTGCCTCAACAACAGTTTTTACCTACCTCAAAGCAATTACAATCATTCATATTAACAACGCCAACACCACTGCAAGTTACAGCTATTAGCCTGTCACCAACTAAAGCAGGCACTTTGCCTTTGCCACAGAATTCTAGCCATCTTAATCAATAAATTGGGAACATAGAATGAATCATAAACCAAACCCGCTTGATTATCGTTTATCACTTATTGTGCCAGTCTACAATGAAGAGGTCGCTATTGAGCCCTTCTTAGATGCTATTAATGACAAACTGAGTAGCATTCGCTCACACATCGACATTGTGTTTATTAATGACGGCAGTAAAGATAATACCAAGCTCGTTATAGAGAAAATGATCGCGCAAGATCCCAGTATTTCATTAGTTAACTTTGCGCGTAATTTTGGTAAAGAAGCCGCCATGACTGCGGGTTTAGATTACGTACAAGGTGACGCAGCCGTTATCATGGATGTTGATTTACAAGATCCACCTGAAGTGATCCTTGAATTTGTCACTTTATGGCTAACAGGAAATTATGACACTATCTATGGTGTTCGCGTGGATCGTTCACAAGATACCTATACCAAACGATTAACTGCTGGCGGCTTTTACCGTTTCTTCAATTTTTTATCGGCTGAAACGACACTGCCTGAAAATGCCGGTGATTTTAGATTAATTAATCGCTGTGTCATTGAAACGGTAAAGCAATTACCTGAGCGTAATCGTTTTATGAAAGGTTTACTCGCTTGGTCATCATTACGTGCCATTGGTGTTAACTTTCAGCGCCCTGAACGCCTTGTTGGTGACACCAAATTTAATTATTGGAAGTTGTGGAATTTCGCAATGGATGGCATTACCAGTTTTACGGCATGGCCTTTACGAGTATGGGGCTTTGTCGGTTTTGGTATCTCCTTTTTATCTTTCCTCTTTTTAATGTATATCATCATTAGCACGTTCTGTTTTGGTATTCATACACCAGGCTATGCATCTACTATTTCAGTGGTACTTTTTTTAGGTGGTATCCAACTGATTTCCTTAGGGGTCATTGGAGGTTATGTCAGTCGTATTTATACAGAGCTTAAGCATCGCCCAATTTATTTAGTTGAAGATGTCTATGGCAACTATAAAAATAATCACACTCCATTAAATAAACTCTATAACCCTTCAACAACCTTAAACAAATCTACCAATAATTATGAATGAGTCTTTTCTGAAGCATTTTTGGCAACTTAATCGTTTTGCCATTGTAGGATTATTAGCAACCGCCGTTCATCTATCTGTAGTGCGGTTATACTTTTTTCAAATAGCACATCCGTCAGAATACGTCGCGAATATACTTGGTTTTAGTATCGCTTTTTTAGTGTCGTATTTTGGTCATCGTCATTTTACTTTTGCCCAAAAAGGCTCATTTTTTAAATTCCTAGCCGTATCTTTGTTTGGATTTTTAATTAATAACCTCATTTTGGTGACATTACTACAAACCGCACACGTTAAAGGTTGGGTTGCAGTGACAATCTCAACCTTATGTGTGCCAATCATTACTTTTATTTTATCGAAATTCTGGGTCTTTAAATGAATCCCTTATCCCTTACAGATATTCGTCTTACTCGCAAAGATTGGTTAAATCTGATCTTTGCTGTCATTGTTAGCCGTATCGTCATCTATGCCCTTGGTCTTTGGGGCGTGAGTATGTTCATGACGGGGCATTATGCCGAACAACCGTTATTACAAACTGTTTGTCGTTTTGACTGCGTATGGTTCTATCGCATTATTGATAATGGCTATGATCTTATTCCACAGTGGCTTGGTCAAAAGAATGCTGCAAATTGGGCATTTATGCCATTACAGCCATTTCTAGGGTGGATATTCTCGCACTTAACCACTTTTGAAAACCCAATTAATAACTACCGATTTGGGTTAGCATTTGCGTCTAACCTCGCGTTTTTATTTAGTATCCCGATGGTATTAATGGTACTCAAACAGCTAAGATTGAGTACTGCAACCCGTTCGACCATGGTATGGATATTGTGTTTTTCACCTTATACAGTTTATTCATCCGCGGGTTATACCGAGCCACTATTTATTGCATTAGTGGCTGGTGTGTTCTTATTTAGCTACCGTCAGCAATGGTTTTGGGTCGCTATTTTAGGCATGCTGGCAGCCATAACCCGTAACCTTGGGGTATTTTTAGTTTTCCCAGTGTTAATTATTGCAATTCAACACTACGGTATTCAAAGTTTCTTACGCTTTAAAACACCCGCATTAAAAGTATTAGCGGCTATTTGGGTGATCCCAATTGGCTTTTTTGGCTTTATGACTTACATGTATTTTCATGTTGGGGATGCGCTGGCGTTTGGACATATTCAAATCGCGTGGGGACGTCAACTGACTAATCCATTCCATTGGTTAATGTTTGGTTTTGAAACCGGCGGCCCGAAATTATACCTAACCATTATGGCGCTACTTTCGTTTGCACTTAATATTTACTTAGTGGTACGTAAATATTATGCAGAAGCGCTGTTTATGTTCATTTGCTTAATACTGCCTCTTTCATCAAGCCTTAATGCCATGCCACGTTACGCATTTGGTCTGTATCCTACTTTCCTTGGATTAGCCTTACTTGTCGAACGTTACCCAAGTATTAAGACCCCAATGCTGTGTATTTTTAGTGCCGCGAGCACCTTTATTGCGATTGGTTTCTTTGGGCATCATTTCTTTACTGTTTAACTTAATACTAGAACTGCCAACTTAACCTAACGGCCTCGATGATCACCTATCGAGGCCGTTTGTTTTTATATGCATAAAGTGGTAAATATTACTTGGCTTTATGAGTTTTATTTATATAATCCAGCCATCTTTAGAATGCATTAAAATAGTGTCTAACAGCTATTCATTCCTCCCCTTTTTGTTTCCTCATTTTTGGAGCTATGCTGAGTGCAAAACTACATCAAAGAAACATCACAATTACTCAAACTTGCGATACCCGTTTTAATTGCTTCAGTTGCCCAAACATCTATGGGTTTTGTTGATACAGTGATGGCTGGCGGTGTAAGCGCAACAGATATGGCAGCGGTTGCGGTTGCTGCAAGTATTTGGCTACCTTCGATTTTATTTGGGGTTGGTTTGCTGATGGCGATTGTTCCTATCGTCGCTCAACTGAGTGGTTCAGGTAAAAAAGATAAAATACCGTTTGAAATTCAGACCGCATTTATTCTTGCGGTATTGATATCTATTCCAACGATGTTAATCCTGTACAACGCGGGTATTTTAATCCATTACATGAATGTCGAGCCGGTATTGGCTGAAAAGACAGTGGGTTATTTACACGCGGTATTATTCGCCGTACCTGCATTTCTATTCTTCCAAACCCTAAAAAGTTTCTCTGAAGGCTTATCATTTACTATTCCTGGTATGGTCATTGGCTTCTTAGGCTTATTACTGAATATTCCTCTAAACTGGATTTTTGTTTACGGTGAGTTTGGCATGCCAGCACTCGGTGGTGTCGGTTGTGGTATTGCAACGGCTATCGTGTATTGGTTTATGTTCTTTGCGATGCTTGCTTTTGTGTTAATCAATAAGCGCCTTAACCGTCTTAATGTGTTTGGGGTAATTTATCCGCCTAAATTTGCTGCGATTAGTCGTTTGTTTAAATTAGGCTTTCCTGTCGCTGCCTCATTATTTTTTGAAGTGTCTTTATTTGCGGTGATCGCATTACTGATCTCGCCACTTGGACCACTGAAGGTAGCATCACACCAAATTGCAATGAATTTCTCATCCTTAGTGTATATGTTACCAATGAGTTTAGCGGCAGCAGTCAGTATCCGTGTCGGTCATAAAATGGGACAGGAAGATATTATTGGCGCTAAGATTGCCAGCCATTGCGGGTTAATTGTGGGCATATCATTAGCCTTTTGTACTGCGATTTTAACCGTGATTTTCCGTGAGCAAATTGCGTTACTTTATACTGATAACCCTGAAGTTATTATGTTTGCAGGTCAGTTATTGTTATTAGCTGCTATCTACCAATGTAGCGATGCGGTACAAGTTGTCGCTGCCGGTGCGCTGCGTGGCTATAAAGATATGCGCGCAATCTTCTTCTGTACCTTTATTGCTTACTGGTTACTTGGGTTGCCAATTGGTTATATTCTAGGAATGACCGATTGGATAATTAAACCTATGGGACCGGAAGGATTCTGGATAGGCTTTATTATTGGCTTAACATCTGCTGCTATCATGCTTGGTGCGCGTATGCATTGGGTACATAAACTCGATCATCAGCGACAAATTGAAATGTCATTACGCTAATAGTCGGTTCTGTATTATTAAAAAAGTGATCTAATGATCGCTTTTTTTTTGTCTAAAATTTCAAGGTTGCATATGCTTAACCTATCGTGACTAACGTTAGAGTATGATGAAAATATTATTAGTGCTGTGTTGTACATTGCTACTCATTAGTTGCAAAGAAAACGCCACAAACGCACAGCTAAACACTTATCAACAACGACTAGCTAATGTGTTGGAGATTACGCCAGCAGACACTCCACTGTTGAATTTACCTATCTACCCTGACACACGATCACTCAAACAACCTGTTGCAGATATTCGAATGGGGTTATTAGACGCTTATGAGTTACGCCAATGTGGTTTATTTCAGTTAATTGCTGACCGTAATTCAGTGTTAGGCAAAATACAAGATCAAACGCGTCAGTTACGTTATGAACTGCTGTTTTTAAAACAACTCAATCATTGCTTAACGGTGCTTAATAGCGCCAGTGAATTACAATCTCAGCTCAATGATATTTATCAGCAAAAACAACAGCAATTACCGCTGGTGATATGGAATATGGTGTTTACAGGTAAAGAATGGCGTCAACAATTTACTCTAGGTCATCAATTATTGGAACCACAGCAATTTGGCGGCTATATCGAGACTGTTGCTGCTTTTAATTATTTAGATACATTAACGACCACAATGACCTCACAGAGTATATCGCAAGCATTGGCAACACTCACACCTAACAATATTGAACAACTGCTTTATCACCAACAGCAAATTCATAACACGCAATATCTTGGGCAACTTTTTTATTCTATGGCGCAGCTCACAGCGATGCTGAATACGATCACAGCTCAACTTACTCAACATGAGAACAATGTTATTTGCGGTAAAAATATCAATCAACAGCAAGCGCAATATTTACGTAATGTTTTTTATAAATATTACGTCAATGATATTCAGCCCTACTTAAGTAAACTACAGTCTCAATATCAACAGTTACAACCGTATTTAGATAGTCTCTATACGACACTGATTCAACACCATGCTCAACCACCAACAATGATGACATTATACGCACGCTATTATTTTCAAGGTGAAGTGCAACGCCAATTTCAACAAGCCACTATTGAGCATGTTCGTTATTGGCAGCGATTATTTGAACGTTGCCAATTTAAGGTTGGGCATCAATAAGTTGCTACCAACCTCAATTATCATTTTTGCTACTATTAGTTCATTTTGAGAATAGGTAAACTACACTACATTGTAGAAGTTCAGGGAGATAAGAATGAAAAAACATAAAAACGAAGCAAAACTATTAAAAAAAGCATTAGAACTCGGTTTCGCCTTTGCACAAAAACAAGGATTTAATGATTTAGACCGCGGTGTTGGCTCAACAGATCGCGTTGAATGTATTTATCGCTTATTAGTGCAATGTAAACAAATCACCCCATTAGCTATCGATAAAGAAGATGGCGTTAATATGAAACATAAACTGGTATTGTGGATTATTCGTCTATTACCAGAAAATCACGAGCTGCTTCAATAACCGTTCCTATGTCGGGTGATCAAACCTGATCATCCGTCGTGTGCCGAACGC
>CAMQXY010000037.1 GCA_947039005.1 uncultured Photobacterium sp. | reverse complement strand
CCGAGGTACACGGATTTGCAATCCGCTGCATAGCCACTCTGCCAACGCGCCATATTTCCTAACCGACAAGACGCTGATGTCTCGTGGTATGGGATGCATTGTACGGATTGCTGAGGGTGAGTCAACTGCATTTTTTGATTTTGTGATCGTTTGATTATTTTACATACAAAACAAGTTGTTCCGGCTATGTTACATACAGCAAGCCGCATATCTACATAATATCTCGCATTAAATCAGAAGGAATAATCGCATCAGAACAGGTTGTCACTCGATGACTTAGTTTCTGTGCCAATAATAACGACTGTGCGATAGTCTGCTGATTAATACGGGCAGCAAGATAACCTGCAACAAAAGCGTTATCAGCAATATGATCACCATGTCGTACTGCCAATTTAATACTCGTAACCCGTAATAATGCCGTCGACGTAATAACTAAACTACATACTGTACATTCATTTTTATTTGCTTGCTTAAATACAACCTCACGACAACCCCATTTAATATAACGTTGCGTTAAGTAACGTGAACTTCCCCACACTCTCATTTCATCATTTAAATCAACAAAAGCAATATCAACATAAGGAAATATTTTTTCATACCAATATTGTGCTTGTTTTGTTGACCATAGATCAGCCCTAAAACTATTATCTAAATAGATCTTACCTCCTTTTTTCTTATGTACTTCAAGTAAGCTCAATAATAATGTTTTATCATCATCCGTTAATGTCGCAATACTGCTACCACTGATATAAATAGCACCATAATCATTATTCGTCAGTGCATGACTTAATAATGCTGGGCCATAAGTAAAATAATATCGCATTGCATTATCTTTATTCCAATAATGATAATGGCGTTGACCATGATTATCAGTTTCAATAAAAGATAAATTAGGAAATTTGGTCGCTAAACATTTAACTAAACTGGTATCAATATTTTCTCGTTGCCAACATTGCAACATTTTCATTGATACTTTTTCAATGCCAATACATGTAGCATAACTCACATCAATAGCACGAGAACCACCTAACCGAGCTAGATACAGGGCACGATTAACAACATTACCACCATATGTTTGATGCCGAGGTGAATGGTTAAGCTCAACTAATGCTTCACCAAAAAATACAATCTTCATATCTTACCTCGCTATCATAGCGGTAGATGCAATACATATATCAAAACTAACTCATTAAAAGCGTAATACATTCTGTATTAGCACTATCCTTACAATACTCTAGATTTAAGGTTTTTTTAGATGAAAATATGGTTTATTCTCTAATATTAAAACATCCCTAATTATCAATATTTTTACACTATTTTATGCTAACTCATTAAGTATAAATTTATACCGCATCTCATTTAAATCACTTCAACGCTCTCATCGGTGCGATAAAATAACGATAAGTTTCCATTACCCATAACATTATTATTAACACTTACACCTGTAATTGTTAAAAACTAACAATATATGATTTCCACCTTGTCATAGGTTACAATTCCACAAGTGATAGCCTATTTTTAACTAAATATACCTATCGACCTCTAATTATTATCTGCGGAGCCTTGCTCCTGTTTTTTATTGAGATGGACTGAGATATGGAAGTAGAACAAATAGAAATACTTAATTTTATCAGCCAATATCCACCTTTCGATTTACTACCAGAAGAACAGTTGAATGAATTAGCTCTCGAAATTGAAGTAGCATATCACCGTGCAGACAGCATGATTTTAAACTTAGGTGATAGCATTAATGATTTATTTCTTATTCGTAGTGGCGCAGTTGAAGTTTATCGCCGTAAAGGAGAATTATATAACCGCTTAGATGAAGGTGATATTTTTGGGCAAATGGGATTATTGATGAATAATCGCGTTAGGATGCCCGCAAAAGCATTAGAAGATACGTTACTCTATTGTATTCCCGGTAGCCTCTTCACCAAGCTTTGTGATGAATATGATAGTTTTGCTGATTTTGTAGAAGTTGACGATGGATCTCGCTTACGTCATGCAGTATCACGCCAAAATGATGAAAACGATCTAACGACCTCCAAGGTTCGCACATTACTGACCCGTGATGCTGTCATTCTTGATCAAAAAGCAACCATTCAAGTAGCGGCACAAACGATGGCAGAAGAAGGTGTATCTGCATTATTAATCAGTGATGAAAATATTACTGATGATGACGATGATAATGACTTAATTGTCGGTATTATTACCGATCGTGATTTATGTACTCGCGTATTAGCCCTCGGAGTATCAACCTCAGAGCCAGTATCTCACGTTATGTCGGCAGAACCGATTACACTCGATCATAATGCCTATGTTTTTGAAGCGATGCTCACGATGCTACGCTATAACATTCATCATCTACCAGTATTACGCAATAAACATCCAGTCGGTGTCATTAGCGTCTCTGATATCGTTCGTTACGAGTCACAAAATAGCTTATTGCTCGTCAGTAGTATCTACCAACAACAATCAGTAGAAGAACTTACGGTACTATCAGCACAAGTTAAAGACTGTTTTGTTCGTATGGTCAATGAAGATGCCAATTCTCATATGATTGGTAGCGCAATGGCTGAGATTGGACGTAGTTTCAAACAACGCTTACTTGAATTAGCTGAAGAAAAATATGGTCCACCGCCCATACCTTATTGCTTCCTTGCCCTAGGTTCAATGGCTAGAGATGAACAACTTATCGTCACCGATCAAGATAATGCCATTATTCTTGATAATCACTTCAATTATGACAAGCACAATGCTTATTTTGAAAAACTGTCCAAATTTGTCTGCGATGGGCTGGCTGAATGTGGGTACACCTATTGTACTGGTGATATTATGGCAACCAATCCGGAGTGGCGTAAAACTCGTCAACAATGGGAAGATTGCTTCGCCAACTGGATTGATAATCCTAAACCTGTAGCACTACTTAACAGTTCAATATTTTTTGATCTTGGGGGTGTTTGGGGTAAAACCAAATGGGCTAAGCAACTAAATGGTTTTATTGTTCGCCGTGCCCGTAACAGCCCTCGCTTTTTATCTTGTCTCGCTCGTAACTCCTTGAACCGTACTCCACCATTAGGCTTTTTCAAAGATTTTGTAATGGAAAAAGATGGACGACATAATAACTCGATTAATCTAAAACGTCGTGGTACAGCGCCATTAGCTGATTTAATTCGCGTTCATGCGCTTGCAGTTGGTTCACGTTCACAAAATTCGCTCGAACGTCTTGATGATATTATAGATAGTGGAATATTACCGCCAGGTCGAGCACAAGACTTACGTGATGCTATGGAATATATTTCTTTAGTCCGTATTCGTCACCAAGCATTAGATATTGAAGCAGGTATTGAACCCGACAACAGTATTGAGCCTGAAAACATGTCTGATTTTGAACGCCGAAATCTCAAAGATGCCTTCCAAATTTTGAGTAAAGCGCAAAACTTCGTGAAATTTCGCTACCAATCAGCACGTTAATAAAAAGAGCAGTTAATGTTTCGTCACGGATCAAAACAATCCGCTTCTGCACACTTTACGCGTAATATGCCAGTACCAGACTGGCATTTACGCTTTCAAAAATTGGCGCAAGAAGCACAAGACAGTCGCATAAAGTCTTATTATGAGACAGGTATTATATCTGAAAACACACCACTAAGTGACGTGCCTTTTGTGGCGCTCGATTTTGAAACAACAGGACTCAACCCTGATATCGACGATATTGTCAGTATTGGATTAGTGCCGTTTGATCTTCATCGTATTTATTGTCGAGAGTCACAACACTGGGTAGTAAAACCTAAGGTAAAATTAGAAGAAGACTCTGTGGTTATTCATGGCATCACGCACTCTGATGTTCAGCAAGCACCCGATTTACGCCGTATTCTTGAAGCCGTATTAGATGCACTCGCGGGAAAAGTGGTGGTTGTGCATTACAAAAGTATCGAACGCCAATTTATGGATCGCGCTTTAAAAATCCGCTTAGGTGAAGGGATTCAATTTCCCGTTGTTGATACATTAGCTATTGAAGCAACTATTCAACAACAGCAATTTGGCGGCTTGTGGAATAAATTAAAAGGTAAACGCCCAGGTTCAGTACGACTAGGTAAGTGCCGTTCTCGTTACGGTCTTCCCGCTTATCAACCGCATCATGCGTTAACCGATTCTTTAGCTACCGCTGAGTTACTACAAGCACAAATTGCTTATCACTTTAGTCCAGAAACACCGATTGGTCAGTTATGGGAATAACACCGTTATATTTATCTAAACTACTGGAATAAAAAAGCAGCCATCAGATAATATCTGCTGGCTGCTTTTTATTACGTTAACGTTATTTCAACGAGTTAACTAGTAGGTTATTTATCACGCTCGGTTCTAAAGCCCATTAATAAACTGACGCACATTAATAATAAAATAAACGTAAACGGTAATGCTGTGGAGATAGTACCCGCTTGTAATGCTTGAATGGCTTGTGTACCACCGACCCATAACAATGCAATAGCAATGATACCTTCAACTGCCGCCCAGAAAATACGTTGAGCAACAGGGTTATCAACTTTACCACCAGCAGTAATACTATCAATGACCAATGAGCCAGAATCTGATGATGTCACAAAGAACACCAAAATAAGGATCACTGAAATAAATGACAAAATAGTGCCAAACGGTAATGCATCATACATTTCAAACATTGCTAATGGGACTTGAGTAATGCCTTTAGTTCCTAATGTACCAATATGGTTCATTATTTGATGAATCGCTTGACCACCAAACACTGACATCCAAACAATCGTCACAGCTGTTGGAATAAGCAATACTGCAATTAAGAACTCACGAACAGTACGACCTTTTGAGATACGTGCAATAAATGAGCCTACAAATGGTGACCATGAAATCCACCATGCCCAATAAACAACTGTCCAAGCATGCATCCATTTCTCATCAGCACGATCATACGGATTACTGAGTGGAATAAAGTTTTCAATATATCCCATTACAGTCTTTGGAATAGTATCAATAGAAACAGCAAAACCAACCAGTGCCACAAAAATTAATAAGACAACGGCAACAAGCATATTAATATTACTCAGTAACTTAACACCAGAATCGATGCCCTTCGCTACAGAGTAAATGGCTACACAAGTAACAACAATGATAATACCAATCTGTAGCCCTAAGCCACCATGAGTACCAAATACATGGTTAATACCACTTGCTGCTTGTTGTGCACCTAAACCTAATGACGTTGCTAAACCAAACAATGTTGCCAAAACAGCTAGGATATCAATGATATGTCCAGCCCAACCCCAAGTCCGATCGCCAAGAATAGGATAAAACACAGAACGAATAGAAAGTGGTAAGCCTTTATTATAAGCAAAATATGCCATTGATAATGCAACAACGCCATAAATCGCCCAAGGGTGTAGACCCCAGTGGTACATGGTTGCACCCATCGCCACTTTAAATGCTTCAGGTGTTCCTGGTGTTACGTTTAATGGTGTAGAACCGCCCCAACCAGTGAAATAGGCAGCAGGCTCGGCGACACTCCAAAACATTAAGCCAATGCCCATACCTGCAGCAAATAGCATTGAAAGCCATGATAATGTTGAATGCTCCGCTTCTGCATCTTTACCGCCTAAACGAATACGTCCATACGGTGAAACAATCAATGCTAAACAAAAGAAGACAAAGAAATTACCAGCCCAAATAAATAAAGAAGCAAATTGATTAACAATTGCATTTTTTACACTATCTAATGCTGCTTTTGCGGTTGCTGGATCTGTAATTAAAATTGCAATTAAAAAAATGACTATAAGTCCAGCACTCACACCAAAAACGGCGTTATGTACATCGAATCCCCACTTTTGGACATTATCTTGACCAATAGTGTAATCTGTATTATTTATACTATATTTATCGTGCTTACTCATTATTACATCCTGTTAGATATCGCCCCTACGACAATGCTTAGTCATGTAAACAAAATTTAAGGCGCCATTATATAACCATTAGTAGACAAGAACTGTCAATAGAGTGACAAAACAGCCATGTGCCTTAAATTAACCACTTTTCGTTCTAAATATAAACGATGCTATTGATTGGTTTTAATTCCAATAACTTCTTTTAATTTGTACCCTAATCATCAATAGCTACAACTTTAGCTCATTTGAAATTTTTAACTGTTTTTTATATGCAACGGTAATAAATTACATTTAATTTTCTGATGTTTAATCAATAGATTAGATGTAATACTTATAAATAATGATAGAAGTAATATTCAACATAAACAAAGAAGGAATAATCGTATTTATTTATTATATTACAGAAATGAATAAGACTTTATTTACCGATGCCTTTTTATCGCGAATAAAAAACCTTAGCAAGATGATAATACCGAAAAATATAACCTATAATTAATTATTAAGTTTGCATAAATTAAAAAATTGGTGGTATTTCATGCAAAAATAACACCAAAAAAAACAATAGAATACTGAGACTAAAATATATTAACCAAATTCAAGAGAGATAAAAGTACATCCTTTTAAACAACCAATACCTGGCTGCTCACTCTGTTCTGGCGTAATAAGTACCAACGCTTGTTGACATTGATTACAAGTCACAATTTTACCCTGCATAACCTTTTTAATAACGGCATGTTGATCACTAAATGATTTTTTGGTTTGCTTATTTAATTGAGAAAAATCTAATTTCATCGTGTATATCTCTAGTATTAAGGTATAAAAAAGGGTGATATCACCCTTTTAAATCTTCATTTTATAGGAGTCGTAACGTAGATTTTATAATTCAAAATCATCAAAATCATTATTATCAACTTGGCGCTCAAGGAATGCGACCAAATCATCATGACCACCAATATAGTGACCCGCTAAAATAATCTGTGGCACAGTACGCACCGTTACATTGGCAATGTGTTGAATAAAATCAACCATAACTGTTTTTGTTAACTGCTGACCTAGTACTAATGTTGCATACTCTGTACCTTGCTGATCAAGTAACGCTTTTGCTTTCACACAATATGGACAGTTAGGTTGTGTAATTACAACATTCTGGTATTCGTTTAATTGCTCTATTGTCAAACCTTGATTACTACTCATAAACTGATTTATCTTCTACATTAAAAGTAGCGTTAACGATAAAACAATCTGCGTTACGAGTAAAATCTATCAACAGTACAATCTAAAAAAACAAGGCTAAAAGCATAAATATTACGCAGATTATTCAATTTAATAGTCTAAATTAATAAAAATTACAAATTGCATAAGTTTGACAAACAAGTTAACACTTTTTACCTCTACATATATTGAATAATCGTTAAAAATAGATGATATTAATCAGAATAGTAAAATAAGTTATTGCTAATAAAATACTTTTTAGTTGCAACTAACGTGACACCATGCTGTTTATCAATACTTATTTTTCGACACGCTTTCGTCATTAATTATTCATATACGGACGTATTAATACTTTATAATATTCAAAAAGGAGAGCACTGGTGGATATTTCAGCTGTCACACATCAAACATATAATAAAGGTGAACTCACGCAGCTACTGGATATTGCCCGTGATGCTATTAGAGGTCATTTTTCAGAAAAAGCAATTTCAACCTCAGCACCAAAACTGGATCACTACACGCGTAAAATGCTATTACCCGCCGCATGTTTTGTAACTTTGGAGGTTAATGGTCAGCTACAAGGCTGCATTGGCTCAACAATTGCGACAAGACCTTTAATCTTAGAGATGCACAATAAAGCTATCGCTAGTGCTTATGAAGATCGGCGTTTTATGCCCCTAGCAGAAGATCAACTCGATGATTTAAGTATTGAGGTTGAGGTAGTATCCCCGCTGATCATCCAACCGTTTAGTACTGAAGCTGAATTAATTGAGTATTTATCTAATCATAAACATGGGGTGTTATTAACTGATCGTCATGTACAAACAGTGGTACTACCAAGTGCGTGGCGTCGAGGGTTATCAACATCTCAGTTTATACAGCTACTCAAACAAAAAGCAGGTTGGTCAGCTAATTATTGGTCTGACACTATGGTAATTAAAACCTTTACAACCTGTGGACTTAAAGAAAATTTCAATACTATTCGCGGTAAATACTTCTAATAACACGCTTAATATATTCCGACAAAACAGCATTTTTTTTCACGCTGTTTTGTCGACTAATTAGCCTGTCACTATTATATTTCACAAATAGCTATATCGACCCAAACAAGCCGATGATCAGATCCAGCAGCAGGCTTCTCTCGACCTTTATCATCAAGCATTAATTGACGTAATGGATGATCTTTTTCAGGCCAAAATACACCACTTTTTAACACCGTTAGGTTAGACGATGGCAGAACATAATCTAAACGCATTCCCCCTAAATGTGTCCATTCATTACTACGTCCTTTACGTCGCTGCCACGGCCGATATTCACCGCCACCCACACTTTTAGGCGTTAACGGTCCATGGCTCACCTGTTGATGGATACGTGGATGATTAAGTAAATGTTTAATCGGGGCTTTTAAACCATCACCGTCAACCACATCAGCATTAAGATCGCCCAGCACAACAAAAGATTGATCAAGCTTCAATCCACCGACAGTGCCAGTATCATCTTCTAAATATGTCGCATTATCGAGAATATCGCAAATCAGTTGAATTTCATCATGATTACGTTTGGCATTACGACGCTCAGGTCCATCAAAGACTGGCGGTGTTGGATGACTACACACAAAATTAATAACTTGTTGATCAACCTGTATCGGTATAATCAGGTGGTTTTTAGACGATAATCGCAATAAATTTATCGCTTCAGTACTGTAAAAATCATGAGGAATAGCTGTGTTCGGCATACTTTTCCACAGCATATGTTGCCATGACCGAATATCGTCATTATGTATCGGGTATTTAGACAATAATACAAAGCCAAAATTACCATGAAAATGACCAAATCCCATACCATCGGCAGGTAAAGAAATCATACCGTCATTATTTAAATCAACCCCAAAGAGTAAACCGGTATTGGTAGCAGGACATAAACGATATGGATATAAGATAGGCTGTTGGTTATATTGAGGAATCGCTAAATAATTATCACAGAAATCCCCCAATGCACCATCATCCCCCCCATCACCAGGATGATCAAATTCACACAGTAATATCACGTCAGGCGCAATATGTTGAATAATAGCAGCCAAACGTTGCAAACGAGTAATATTTGGATTAGCCGTTAATGCCAATATTTTTTCTGGTTCACTGTCTGACATCGAAATATTAAACATCGCGACACGAAGTGATTGATTACTACTAGACGTAGATTTCACTTAACAATCTCATATACTTATATTTTATGCCAAACATTGTAATCGGCATTCGCTATACAGCCAATAATAAACACGATATTTATAAATATATAAAATTTAACGATTACCGACTAATGTACCTAGTGCGAGGCGAATTTGTTTCGCATCATGACTCGCTCGATGTTTGGCAGGTCCTTGTCGATCAAGTGCTAATTGAAAATGTGCTCGTTCAATACCATTATGCTGTTTTAACCAACAACAAACCTCAGTCAACATAAACGAAGGACGCATATGGGCTGCATGATATAACCTTCCTAGCCAAAATAAATCCCATTCACTATCACAAAATACTAATTCATAAGGTCCAAGTACAGCATTAAGATGCTGGCAAACATCAACCACTTGTTTACCCTGTTTTTCTAATTCATCCCGCGTGATTTTATGAATATGTAACTCAGAAAAAGTATCCCAACATACCCATTCATCACTTGCTGATAATGGATTAATCAATAAGCTATTATCGATGCCATTTGGTAATGAATACCCTACCTCAATTGGATAAGAAAACTCGGAGAGCCCTGATGCTTCAAAATCTAACGTTGCCCACATTACACACTCCCTGTAAGGAAAGATGATATTAATAAGCCGTATCTATGATTGTCGTAGCACTCATTAATGATAATAAACTCAAGACAATCTAACTGTAGACTGTTACATAATTATCACTAAGAAATACGAGTACTGTTTTTATCCAACGATTAAATATTAAGTGTATTTGAATAAAATCCTTATATATCAATAAATACGCACTGTAGATAGGTGTTCACTTTTGTTAGGTATATAATAGCAAAAGAATCAATATCAACAGGTCTCATTATGATTACATCCCCCACACCAATACTCGGCTTTGCTGGCTTTAGTGGTTCAGGCAAAACTACGCTGCTAGAGATGCTGATCCCTCTTCTTAAACAAAATGGTTTACGGATTGGATTACTCAAGCACAGCCATCATGATATTGATCCCGATACACCAGGAAAAGACAGTTATCGCTTACGTCATGCGGGATGCAGCCAAACCTTATTAGCCACTAAATCACGTCATATGCTTTATTTTGAATATCCGCAGGCAGAACGCCAAGATCCTGAATTAAATCATTGTTTAAGTCAGCTTAATCATGATCTACTTGATCTAATTTTAATTGAGGGATTTCGTGAGCAACCGTTTCCAAAAATAGAAATTCATCGTCCAAGCTACGGTAAACCATTACTCTATCCAAACGACGATACTATTTTGGCATTTGCCAGCGATCAGCCTGCACCTGAGCATTGTGCTTTACCGCAATTAGATTTAAATAACCCTCACGATATTTGCCAATTTATTATTGAATGGCTGGCACAATAACAACAATATTTATGCCACAAAAAAATATCGCTATTTAGCGCATCCTAAATAGCGATATATAAATTATACAAATCCAATTGTATTACCTTTCTAAAACGTTAAAATGCGCGCTTGCTTTTAACTATCACTAAGGTGATTAGGTTTCACTATGCTCATTAAAATAACCGCTATAACTGCACTGTTACTCACATCAGGTGCTTCATTTGCCGCATCTTCCCCAACAACGGCAACATTTGCACAACTTGCTCAACAGCAAGCACATAAGACACCACTTCAACTCATTGATTGTCGTAACAGTAATTTTTATAACGGTTGGCCGGAACCTCAACAACAACATGGTGGTCATATTGCTGGCGCAGTAAACATTGATGCAAGCTGGCTAAAAACGTTAGATACATCTGCTTTTCAGACCCTACTTCGTGATAAACACCTGAAATCTAATCTACCCACGTATTTATATTGCTCCGCAGATAAAGCTCAGAAATTAACTTCAGCCTTACAAGCGCAAGGTTATAAATCGCTAACCACTATCGATCAACCGCTTAATCTCTATCATGGTCAACTCAGTGCCTTACCTAATTTTCAACAATTAGTACCAGCATCATGGCTAAATGAGCTTATTAATGGCAAGCACCCTCGCTATGCACCAAAACATGGCTATAAAGTGGTTGAAGTTGAATGGGGACCACCAGCCAAATATTTACTGGATCATATCCCTGGGGCTTTATACGTTAATACCAATAGTATTGAATCAGAACCTTGGTGGAATAAAGTCAGCAATACTGCGTTAGCTAAGGTTATTGCTGATCTTGGCATTCGATATGACACCACCGTAATATTGTACGCACGTAATAATATGTCTGCCGCCCGTTTTGCCAATTTCTTAATGTATGCAGGCGTTAAAGATGTACGGTTATTAAATGGCGGTTGGACTGCATGGGCTAATGCTAATTACCCTACTGAACATTTACCCAATTATAATCAATACCCAGTAGCGTTTGGAAAGAAAATACCGGCAAATCCTCAATATATAATTGACACTGCTCAGGTAAAATCGTTATTGAAAAAACCAACAGATCAACAATCCGTTGTTAGTGTTCGTACTTGGCCTGAATATATTGGTGAAACCAGTGGTTATGACTATATAAAGCCTAAAGGTCGTATAGAAGGTGCTAAATGGGGACATGCAGGCTCTGACTCTTACCACATGCAAGATTATCTCAACCCAGATCAAACCATGAAAAGTGGAGCTGAAATTACCGCTCAATGGGCACAATGGAATATTAAGCCAGATCAAGATGTCGCATTTTTCTGTGGTACGGGATGGCGAGCATCAGAAGCGTTTTTCTTTGCTCATATTCTTGGATGGAAAAACATCAGTGTCTACGATGGTGGTTGGTATCAATGGAGTGCCAATAAAAACAACCCAATAGCTGAAGGAACGGTTGCTCCCGCAAGTGTCCACTAAATAACGAATAAACATTCCATACAATAATGGCAGTGCAATATTCCTCTCTTATTAAAGAATATTCCCTGCCATTTTTAATCTTTTAATCTTTTAATCTTTTAATCTTTTAATCATCTTACAAGAACAATACCGTTCTATGGTACACCATGACCTTTTGCTGCCACCCATACTTGATAAAACTGTTCACGCGACAAAGTAAAATCTAATCCCGCAACAGCTAATCTTACATGATCAATATTACCCGAGCCCATAATTGCTAATGGCTTTGAAGGTAAACATCTAATCCAGGCATAAATTACTTGATTAATACTATCGGCACCAATTTCAAATGCTATTTCAGTTAACGTTTTACGCACTCGTATATGCTGTTCACTGTTTCCGGTGAAAATATCACCACCAGCCAAACATGACCACGCCATCGGACGAATACGCTTCATTTGTAATTGATCAAGCGTACCATCATGCGCCACTTCAAAATTAAGCGGATTAATCTCAACTTGGTTAGTAACCAACGGCTGTTCAAGTCGTGATTGTAATAAATCAAATTGAGAAGGCATAAAATTTGATACCCCAAAATGATTTACTTTTCCTTGTTGCTTTAACTCCGCAAACGCATCTGCAACCTCATCAGCATCCATCAGTAGATCTGGGCGATGAATTAATAACAAGTCAATATTATCAACCTGTAAGTTTACCAATGAGTTATTTACTGACTCAACAATATGCTGCTTACTGGTATCGTAATGATTAATACGACGTTGAGGATATTTAGTATTACAAAGATTAATATCACACTTCGTCACGATCTGTAATTGCTGACGTAGACTTGGCTTTAATGCTAAGGCTTCACCAAATAACGTCTCACATTGATAGCCACCATAAATATCAGCATGATCAACTGTCGTGATCCCTAATTCAAGATGCTGCTCTAAAAAAGTAAGCCGCTGTTGCGCTGTCATACCCCATTCAGCTAGACGCCAATAACCCTGCACTAACTCTGAAAAGTGTAATTGCTGCGCAACCATTGTAATTTGATTAACCATTGAACCATCCTTTGTCGAATAAGACTAATGACGCCCATCCTAAGAGCCCCAGATCACAGCCGCAAACAAATTAACTAAAAACAAAGTATGCAAACTAAAAACTATGACTAAGGCTACAACTTATTAATAAACCGCTTGCTAATTACCGTTTAACACAAATGGCTGAACGTACAGGCTGTAGATTGATTTCATCCATTACCCGTTGTGGATTAGCACTATAAGCTTGATTTAATGATGTGATAGCTAACCTATTTTTTAGGTATTCGGTGTAATCATTGAATTTATAGTGGCTATAAGCACCTGGGTACATTTTGCTACAGCTGTCATACCACCCCACATAACGTTTAAAAAATAAGGCGGCCTGAGCTGGTGTCATTTCACTCATTGTAATCGCCATATCTTTACTCAACTGAAAATGCTGATAATCAATCGGTGAATCCCAAAATCCGCCCCAATATTGAAAACCATTACGAGCAAAAGTATCGATCACTACTTCAGCCATACCTCGACTATCTGGCTTACCAAAACGGTATATAGCACGATTGGCATATTGTGTACCTTGTACTGGACTAAATTTAACATTGCCATTACCACTAAAGGTCACAAATGGGTTTTGTAATGGATTTAAATCTATCGCAGCCCCATAAGCATGTAATGATAAACTGCCAGTACCCGCGACCGGACGGTAATTAAATGCTGACGTATTATTGGCCGTCATTGATTGGGTATCATTACCGCCATAAGTTTCAATGGGTACTGCTTTATGAATCGGAAAACCTTGTTGATATAAAGCATCAAAAATATTGCCGACATACGGTGCTACCGCATCCATCACGACTAATTGACCATTTGTATGTGCTTTACCCGTAAAATCGCGGTAATTAAAGGTGACTTTTTTGAGTCGTTGGCATGATACTGGAGCAGAATTGGAAATAACCCCAGCTTTAGTCATGGCTTGACACTCACTCGTCGATAACGAATTTATTTGTGCGGCATTAACCGAAAACGTAGCACCACATATAGTGCTAAATAAAAGAAAAAGATAACTTGTCGATTTTTGGATCATCATCCTGATACTCATTCATATAAAGCGTATATAAAAAAGACGCACTATATGCACGTCTTTAATGTATTTCTCATCCAAAATTAAAAACTGATAGGCTTGCGCCCTGTTGACATATCCGCAGTTTTATCTGTTTGCGCCGCTTCTTTTTTAGTCACTGACCGATTTTTACTGGTTGTTTGCGCTACTTTATTTTTCTTTGTTTTAGACGCTGCCGCTTTTTTATCTACTTTAGGTTTTGCGATTGGTGCTGTTTGCTTAGTTTTTACATCACGTGCAACCGTTTCTTGGACAGGTTGATCACAAATCACCACAAAATATTCGCCGTTAAACTCAATCACATCACCATCATAAATTTTACAACGCTTACGTAATTCAATCTCGCTATTTACAGCAACATAACCTTCAGAAATGGCGTATTTCGCTTCACCACCACCACTGACAAGATTTGCGATTTTAAGCACTTTATATAACTCAATCGGTTGAGCCGATACTTCAACTTCCAGAGCTTCTACTTCTATTTCTTCAGACATTTTTTACACTCAAATAATCAAGAGGAACTTTGTTGAATTCTACCTCACTAATAAACATAAAGTGAAAAAAATGACAGATTCCAGCTTACTTACTATTTTTAAAGGTCTAACTAGCCTAAAAAACAATTTTATTCATTATTATTGACACTGAATTACCAATGATTATTCAACACTATTGCCTTAAAACTTCATTAAAATATTCTTTAATCGACTTACAATAACAATCAATTTCGACTAATCTTGATTTTTATCGTTGTTATTTGCTCGGATATTCGTCAACAGATAGAACTCCTAGGGCAAAAAGCAAGCGAATACCTATTTTTATTACATATGGCTATGTTCTGATTAGTACAACTAGTGCTATAATCCGCGACCTCACATGTGACAGTAATTGTTGATAGAGAAAAACAATGACAGATTTATCTAAATACAGAAACATTGGTATTTTCGCGCACGTTGATGCGGGCAAAACCACTACTACAGAGCGTATCCTTAAGCTAACTGGCCAAATCCACAAGATTGGTGAAGTTCATGATGGTGAGTCAACAACTGACTTCATGGAACAAGAAGCTGAGCGCGGAATAACTATCCAGTCAGCAGCAGTAAGCTGTTTCTGGAAAGATCACCGTTTTAACGTTATCGATACTCCTGGACACGTTGACTTCACAGTTGAAGTTTACCGTTCTCTTAAAGTACTTGATGGCGGCATCGGTGTATTCTGTGGTTCTGGTGGTGTTGAACCACAATCAGAAACTAACTGGCGTTATGCGAACGAATCAGAAGTTGCTCGTATTATCTTCGTTAACAAACTAGACCGTATGGGCGCAGATTTCATCCGCGTTACAGATCAAGTTAAGAAGGTACTAGGCGCGACTCCACTAATCATGACACTTCCAATCGGTCGTGAAGATGATTTCGTTGGTGTTGTTGACGTTCTAAACCGTCAAGCATTCGTATGGGATGACTCAGGTCTTCCAGAGAACTTCGAAGTTCTACCTGTACCTGAAGACATGGTTGACGACGTTGAAGCTTACCGTGAAGAAATGATCGAAACTGCTCTTGAGCAAGACGACGATCTTCTAGAAGCTTACATGGAAGGTGTTGAACCTTCTATTGAAGAAATCAAGCGTTGTATCCGTGCTGGTACTCGTACTTGTACTTTCTTCCCAACGTTCTGTGGTTCAGCGTTCAAAAACAAGGGTATGCAACTTGTTCTTGATGCGGTAATTGATTACCTACCTTCTCCAACAGAAGTAGACCCACAGCCGTTAACTGATCCAGAAACTGGTGAAGCGACTGGTGAAGTTGCAACAGTATCTGTTGACGAACCATTCAAAGCACTTGCATTCAAAATCATGGATGACCGCTTTGGTGCACTAACATTCGTTCGTATTTACTCTGGTAAGCTAAACAAGGGTGACACCATCCTTAACTCTGCTACTGGTAAAACTGAGCGTATCGGCCGTATGGTTGAGATGCAAGCGAACGACCGTAACGAACTTACTTCTGCACAAGCTGGTGATATCATCGCTATCGTTGGTATGAAGAACGTTCAAACTGGTCACACTCTTTGTGATGTTAAGCACGAGTGTACTCTTGAGCCAATGATCTTCCCAGTTCCAGTAATCTCAATTGCTGTAACGCCTAAAGATAAAGGCGGTTCTGAGAAAATGGGTATTGCAATCGGTAAAATGGTTGCAGAAGATCCATCTTTCCAAGTTGAAACTGACGAAGAAACTGGCGAAACAATCCTTAAAGGTATGGGTGAACTTCACCTAGACATTAAGGTTGATATCCTTAAGCGTACATACGGCGTAGACCTAATTGTTGGTCAACCTCAAGTAGCTTACCGTGAAACAATCACGAAGCCAGTTGAAGATAGCTACACGCATAAGAAACAATCTGGTGGTTCAGGTCAGTTCGGTAAGATCGACTACATCATGAAACCAGGCGAAGTAGGTTCAGGCTTTACGTTCACATCATCAGTAATTGGTGGTAACGTTCCTAAAGAATTCTGGCCTGCAATCGAGAAAGGCTTCAAGGGCATGATGAATACTGGTGTTCTAGCTGGTTTCCCTGTTCTTGACGTTGAAATCGAGCTTCTTGATGGTGGATTCCACGCAGTCGATTCATCTGCAGTAGCATTTGAAATCGCAGCGAAAGGCGCATTCCGTCAATCTATGCCTAAAGCTGGTGCGCAACTTCTTGAGCCAATCATGAACGTTGACGTATTTACTCCAGAAGATCACGTTGGTGATGTTATCGGTGACCTTAACCGTCGTCGTGGCATGATCAAAGACCAGATCGCTGGCATAACTGGTTCTCGTATTAAAGCTGACGTACCACTTTCAGAAATGTTTGGTTACATCGGTACACTACGTACTATGACTTCTGGTCGTGGTCAGTTCTCTATGGAGTTCTCACACTACGCACCTTGTCCTGCTAACGTTTCTGAAAAAGTTATCGCTGAGCAGAAAGAACGTAACGCTAAGAAGTAATTTTTAAATTACTCTAAGTGATACATTAACCCCGAGGACTTTGTTCTCGGGGTTATTTTTTAGCGGTACTTTTAGTTTCTACCTTTAGTTATACCAATATCGTTCACTTCCCCATCCCTGATGATTAACTTACTTCGTTATGTTTACTCACCCGTAGCTAAAAATTACTTGGTTAAATTATTTCTAAGCCGTAAAGTAATATTTTCATTCATGGCAGAGATCATATGAATATCATTATTGATGATTTACAAGGGCACGCAATTCAAGCCTTACTCCAAGCGCACCTAACGGATATGAATGCCACCGCACCAGCAGCCAGTGTTCACGCATTGGATCTCACCGAGCTGCAACATCACAGCGTTACTTTTTGGTCTATCTGGGATCAACACCAACTAGCGGGATGCGGCGCAATAAAATACTTAACGACAACCTCCGCTGAAATAAAATCAATGCGTACTAGTGATAACTTTCGTGCTCAAGGAGTGGCGTCACAATTACTGCAACACATCATTACCCATGCTAAAACCCAAGGCTATCAACAATTGAACTTAGAAACTGGTTCAATGGACTTCTTTGCACCATCACGTGCACTTTACACTAAACATGGGTTTATTGAATGTCCGCCCTTTGCTGATTATCAACCTGATCCTCATAGCACGTTTATGACACTTGATCTGTTGGCATAAAAAAAGAACGCCGCAGCGTTCTTTTTTATTATCATGGTAACGATTAATTAATAGTCTTAATCATTAAGGAAAATCGTCGCTAAAGCTGAGACTGAATCATCAAACACTTGCTGTAATGGTTCAACGGCTAAGCCCGTAATAGAGCCTTCTTGTGCTGATTTTTCAAACGTTAGGCATAATTGATATAATTGCATTAACCCCATAGTACCGGCTGCGCCTTTAAGCGTATGGGCTTGTTTAGCAACCTCCGGTAAATCATTATCCGTAATTGCTTGGTGTAGCATGACTAACGTCTTACTTGCAGAATCACCAAATAAGCTAATTAACTGCTTCACTTGTGCAGCACCAAGTACCTGTAAATCACACCCTAATACAGATTCTTTGACAAGCGGTAATAGTTCTTCATTCTCAATAGATTGCGGTTTATCTTCACCCGCACCTTTTTCAATCACCACTCGCTTATCTCCTTTTAGAATGCTGTTCATGGTATCAATGAGTTGTTGCTCAACCAAAGGCTTAGGTAAGAAACCTGCAAACCCTGCGTTTAGATAGATTTCAACTTCTTCTCTAAATACATGGGCTGAAAAAGCGACCATCGGAGTCGGCTCTTGCCATGCTTGCTTATTGCTACTATCGATACGGCGTAATTTATGCAATAGCGTTACACCATCAGTATCAGGTAAATTGATATCAAGTAAGGCTAAATCAAATTGTTCATTTCGATAACACGCTTCAGCTTGTGCCCCATCTTCAGCAATAACCACCGTATGACCGAGTCGTTTAAGGAACCCTTCAGCAACCATACAGTTCACCGGATTATCCTCAACCAATAAAATATGTGCGGCAGGGACGATAACTTGATTAACATCCGTGCTCAATGTTGCCTGTCCTCGCTCAAGAGGTAAAGCAAACCAGAAACAACTGCCAACACCAATGACTGAATCAACGCCTATTTCACCGTCCATCGCGGCGACAATATGTTTACTAATTGCTAACCCAAGCCCAGTACCTTCAATTGATTTACGCCCGGCTTCTGCTTGTTGGAAAGCACTAAACAACAGTGATTGTTCAGTAGTATCGATACCGATCCCTGTATCTTGCACTGAAAACAGTATTTCATCAGGCATATCTGGATGCGACTGAACATTGATAGTCACTTTACCTTTATCAGTAAACTTAATCGCATTACCCACTAGGTTGACTAACACCTGTCGAATACGGCTTTCATCACCGACCCAAATCGCATCAACATTCGGTTCAATAGAATATTCAAACCCAATTCGCTTTGCCATGGCTCGACCCTGTAGCATATTAAACACATCGACTACCATGCGCTTTAGAGCAAAATCGCTAGCTCTAATATCTAAATGTCCCGCTTCAATTTTAGAGTAATCAAGAATATCATTGAGAATATCGAGCAGGGTTTCACCACTGCGGTTAATCACATCCAAATAACGCTTTTGCTGAATACTTAAATGAGTATCGGCCAATAATGATGCAGTACCTAACACGCCATTCATAGGCGTTCTAATTTCATGGCTCATCGTAGCTAAGAACGCTGATTTGGCGCGGTTCGCTTTTTCAGCCTCATCACGAGCTTTGTAATGATTGTATACTTCTTCATTTAAGCGACTATTAATGCGTTCTAGCTCACCCGTTCGTTTCGCCACTAACCGTTCTAGGCTCAACTTATGTTGCTGTAATTCTTGACGGATTTTAGCTTCCGTTTGCGCTAATCGATAACGTTCATTAGCGGTGTCTCGGGCAACTAAAATGGCCCGTCCCATTTGCGCTAATTCGTCGTCACCTTCAACATCTAATTGAATACATAAATCACCACGGGTTAATGATAATAATGCACGACTGTAATGATTAATTCGACAAATAACCTGCACATAAACAATACGCCACATGATCAACACTAAAGCCAACAAACCAATAGCAAAAATCACAATCAACGTATTGCGCGCAACAGTCAAAGTATGATCAACTTGCTTAACTGCTTGTTGAGTATTGATATTAGCCGCAGAAATAATGTCATCTACCGTCGTATTTAACTGCTGAAATAACACTAAATTTTGCTGATCTAATCGCTGCACATCCTGCTTGGCATAAATCAATTGTTCACCAACACTAAACAGTAAATTGCCACGTCCCAGTTTAGCTGTTTGTTGCATCAATTGCTCTGAACGACTAGGGTCTTCAACTGATTTGACGCGATGGCTAATAATATTAACCGCATTATTAAACCGTGTTTTTAATGCCACTAGCGATTTAATATCAACAATACGCTCAGACTCATCCAACATATTAATGACTTGTAATGATAGAAAACGTAATTCAAATAAGCGCTCAGATAAATCCATATCGACTTCTACCAAGCTATCTAGCGCGTTATACACCGCAGGTTTATTATTCTCCGCCACTAAGTCATAAATCCGTGACACATTCGCAACCGCAATCGTATTCGCATTAGCCACTTGTGATTGAGATAAGTTATCAATTTGATGAGTCGCTTTTGTCATTGCTGCGGTTAATTGATCTAATTGACTTTGCAGATCTATTTGTCGACCCACAAGTAACCCCAGTAAGGCTAAATTATCAACAATACGTTTTACATTATCTTCAAGTTTAAGCATTAAAGATTGATTAAATGAATATTGTTCAAGTGCGTGTAAACTACGATTTAATGCTTCGATATGAATGGTTAATGCACGGCCTTGTTGCATACGCTCTGATTCAATTTTCGATTTAGCTAACACTTGAGCATTAAAAATAATTCGCGAGCTCAAATCTGATAATTTCCGTGCTTCAGCTAATGCAGGTACAGCCGAGTTAATCACTGTACGTTCGGTTTTTGCGACTAACGAAAAGCCTGCTACACCAATCATGACCGCAATAATCATCAAACCGGCCATGGCAGAAAAGGCTAATAACAGTTTGGCTCCGATACCTTTTCGGGTAAACGTCATAAATAGTCTCTACATCAAAGATCTTGCTTAGAATAGTGCATTACCAGTATTAATATATCTTGTTCGCTACTGGCTATTTCACCAAACACAATAAAACGGTACTATTTTGCCAGCGATATAGCTTTAAACCTAAATAATGTTGGTAACAATGCGCATTTTATTTTTTATTTTTATGATTTTCTCTGTTCAATCTGCGTTTGCACTGGAGGTAATTTCATATCAACCCCCTTTTAAAACAAACAAACAGCCGACTAAGATCCACTATTCTTTTTTAACCTCTGTCACAAAACCATGGAAGGTATGTGCAGTGTACCCACATTTAAAAGATTCTTATTGGTTGTCGATCAATTATGGGATGGTTGAGCAAGCTAAAAAACTCGGTATTACCTTAAAAGTGTTTGAGGCGGGCGGTTATAGCAATCTAGATAAACAACAAAACCAATTAATTTCTTGTCGTAAATGGGGAGCTGATGCCATTATCTTAGGGACGGTTGATACTCAAGCTTATAACGGCAAACTGTCGAAATTAATTGGTAATATCCCCGTTTTTTTAATGACCAATGATATCGATTTTACCGATCCTGATATTCGTAAACACGTAAAAGCTAAAGTCGGGGTTAACTGGTATGAAATGGGTAAAGCCGCAGGCACTTATCTCGCTAAACAACATCCTAAAGGATCAGGTAAAGTACGCATTGCATGGTTGCCAGGACCACAATTACGCGGTGGTACAAAGCCTGTAACTAAAGGTTTTAAAGCCGCGATTGCTAATAGTGATGTTGAAATTGTAACAACATTATGGGATGACAACAGTAAAGAACTCCAACGTAATTTATTACAGCAATTATTCACTGATTATAAAAATATTAATTATATTGTTGGCGGTGCGGTGGCAGCTGAAGTTGCGATCAGCGAACTACGTACTAATCATATAACTGATATAAAAATTGTATCTACCTATTTAAGCCATGGGGTTTACCGTGGATTACGTCGCCATAAAATATTATTTGCGCCATCAGATAAAATGGCAGAACAAGCTCGATTATCGATAGATCAAACAGTTCGTTATCTTGAAAAAAAACCTATGGTGCTTGATATTTCACCTTTAATTACTGATTTAACGCCACAATATTTACCTGCAACGGTTATTCGTAATTCGTTATCACCAGCAGAGTTTAGACCCTCATTTTACGTCAATGATCACCATATCAGTCAATAATTATTACTTAATGTGGCGCTTGTAAACAGGAATATCAATAATTTATGGGCGACCACAAAATTTTAGTCTAATCTGATTTACACATTGTCTCGTCTTTGCTACTTATAAAGGTTATCGCCTAGCTTCATCAAGATTAACTTGATATCAAAAGGAAGATCATGATTACCACAACACGCAGAATGGCAGCTAAAAAACACATTGCTCTCGTTGCCCATGATAATTGTAAAGCGGCTTTACTCCGCTGGGTGAAAGAACACCAGCATAAGTTAGCTAACCATGATCTCTATGCTACAGGTACAACTGGGCATTTACTTGTAAAAGAAACCGGCTTACCGATCACATGTTTAATCAGTGGTCCTATGGGTGGCGATCAACAATTGGGAGCATTAATTTCAGAAAGCAAAATTGATATGATGATTTTCTTCTGGGATCCACTCAATGCGGTACCGCATGATCCCGATGTAAAAGCATTATTACGAATTTCTGCCGTATGGAATATCCCAGTTGCCACTAACCGTGCCAGTGCTAACTTTATTATTACGTCCCCACTGCTTGATAAAGAAATCGATATTGAAATTCCAGACTACGAGGCTTATCTAAAAGAACGCCTCGATTAAGAAATCTATCAACTATCTTCAATAACTAGCCTTCGCCAATATCGAAGGCTTTTTATTATCAAAAATCCGACAACAACACCTGATATTTTTACTCATAATTATTCATATATCCGCTTTCTATTTTTTCGCTTTAGACAACATATTTAAGGCAAAAAAAATAATTCATTATATGGTTATAAGTAATGAATTAAGGAGTCGTCTATGCAAGCATGGATTTTACAACAACCAAATGGGCTTCAGGCCTTATCACTTTCTACCGCGACGAAACCCATTCCAGCCGCAGATGAGATTTGTGTAAAAGTTGCCGCTGTTGGGTTAAATCCAATCGATTACAAATTAACTGAATGGGGTTATGCAACATGGAATTACCCCCAAATAATAGGCTTAGATGTTGCTGGTAGCATTGAGAGTGTGGGAGCAAATGTCCATCAGTTTAACATTAACGACAGAGTGATATTTTTTGCAGATCCTCGTACTGCTGGCGGCTTTGCTGAATATGTTTGTGTCAAAGCGATTGCCGTTAGCCGTATTCCATTAACGTTATCATTTACCGATGCTGCTGCTCTACCTTGTGCAGGTTATAGCGCATGGATAGCGGTACACGATAAATTACAAGTCGTTACTGGACAGCATATTGCCATTACGGGTGCAGGAGGTGGTGTTGGAGGATTTGCAGCACAATTAGCCAAGCTGGCAGGTGCCCATGTCTATGCCATTGCAGAACGGCAACACCACTCGCGGTTACTCAGTTACGGTATTGATGCAGTTATTTGCCCACAACAAAATATCGCACTCGCATTGATTAACCTTACCGAAGATAGATTATTACATGGTGTTATTGACTGTGTATCTGCGCAATCAGGTAGCATCATGAGCGCATTAATTCGTTATAACGGTCATATTGTTATGATAGCAAATCAATTTGATCAAGTACCCCTGCAGGCTACCACTAAAGCATTAAGCATTCACGAAGTCGCACTCCATGGCACTTATGCTCATGGCGCACCTGAGCATATTACTCACCTCGCTGATATTGGTAACAGTTTAAGCGAATTAGTGGCGGATGGGAGCTTACATAGTATGGTCGAAAAAATAGTGCCTTTTGACAAACTGGCACTGGCACTAACCACCTTAAAAAATACGACCCACTCTGGAAAAATCGTTGTTCATGTGAGTACATAATCCTTAATCACTGATAACAAAAAGCCCCGTCATAATGATGTTCACTGTCACTAATGACAATCATTATAGCGGGGCTTCAATTTACAAATAATGTTTATTTCGTGCGCTTGATTTTATTATTAACAGGATATTTATCTTCAATTAACTCATTAATAAACGCTGATGTTTTATCTGGATCAGCACAAACCCACACATGTTTTTTAGCGCGCGTTAGCGCCACATAAAATAAACGTCGCTCTTCAGCATCATTATAATTTTCAGTGCGCGATTGCATAATGGCTGCTAAGCCTGTATCACGATCTGGCGATGGGAAAATATCTTTATTCACATCAACAATAAACACATAATCCGCCTCACGACCTTTACTTGAATGACAGGTCATGTATTGCAAATTAAGTTGTGGCCACTGATTTTTCCACATCTCAAATTTCTCAGGCTTTTGTTTATTATTACGCCCAAGAATCAACACATTGGTTTTCTTGGTCTCATAATATTTACCTAATCGAATTAACTCTTGCGGTAATAAATCTGTTGCTAATAAAGTAACTGATTTTTTACTTTGCTTCGTAAAACTGGTTAATTGTTTCTTAATTTGACACGGGTTTTGTTGAATAAATACATTTGCCACCTCACCAATCATGCTATTAAAGCGATAAGTAGTGGAGAGTTCAGTCGTAGACCTCTTACCAAAACGACTTTCAAAATCAGTAATTAAATTAACATCAGCACCTGAAAAATGATAAATGGCCTGCCAATCATCACCAACAGCAAATAACGTAGGTGTAGAATGATCAGCTCCTTTTTGATGACAAAGAGCTTCAATTAATGCTAACCGTTGTGGTGAGATATCTTGATATTCATCAACCATAATATAACGCCACGGCGAGATAAATTTACCTTCTTTAACATACTCAGTTGCCACTTCAATCATGCCATTGAAATCAATTTGCTTTTTCACTTTTAAATGCTGCAAATAAGCCTGATAACACGGCCATAATAACCCTAACTCACTTTTCATTCGTGGGCGTATTGCTGGGTTATTATTATTGATAATTGCTTCAATCAAAGCTTCTTCATTCAATCCTGATTGACCTAATAACTCAATATGACGCCATACCCAAGCTTGCAACTGTTCATTTTCAGCTTGTTGTTCCATGGAATTTTCTTTGCTGAATCCAGGCACTCGCCATTGGGTAAGATGACGTTGCCATTTATGTGCCAAAGTTGAATTATTCCATTGATCAATCAACATTCTGGCTAACCACGCACTGCGTGCTCGCATATCTAACGTAATTGAAGCAACATTGGGTTTATCATGCTCAACATCTCGTATAATTTGAGATCCAAGGCTATGGAAGGTTGCAACTTTAACCTGATCACTGACTTTGGTTTTAAGTCTATCCGTCATTTCTTCAGCCGCTTTACGCCCAAATGACAGCATTAAAATATCTTCAGGCACAGCAGCTTGACTCGCAATAAGGTAACCTGCTCGCGCAATTAACACACTTGTTTTACCTGTACCTGCACCAGCAAGTACCAAATTATAATCTTGATTTATTAAAGCGGCAGTACGTTGTGATTCATTTAATGGTGAAGTCTCAAAGCTATCGAACCATGAGCTCCATTTTTGTGATTGCTGCGCTAACCATTGTTTATTATGTTCATCAACCCAAGCTTGATGATCACCGAGCCACGGTGAGATCTTTTCAAAACTACGCGGTCTAAACGTTGCCGCAAGCTCAGGATTTAAATCAGACGCTTTGATACCATCATTAAGAAACTGATGTAATTCATGATATTCAGAATGACGTAAATACCCAGTTTTATTTGAAAACTCGGTGACACGTTGCAACATCTCTGGCAACATTGCATCTAATTTATCAACTCGGCTTTGCGCCCAATCTTGATAACTACGAATTAAAAAAGCCGCAAAAGATTTACACTCATGCCAAGGTAAACCGTGCACTGTCCAACAGTATTGTTGGTTTGAAGACGTAAGCTCAAGCGCGCCCCATAACACACCGCGATGCACTTCGATTGAGCCATCCCAATCATCAAATGAGATAACGTCAGAACTTGTCTGGCTGTCTAATACCAGACTATTACCGTCTAAAGCGATACTGTAATAATCACCTTGAACTAGCCACTGTGCTAATCGACTGGCACTTAATTGCATTGTGATTCCACCAATTGTTCCATGCTTTAATTAGGTTGTAACACTCATTACTGGGCGGTAACTTGGTTACCTAACCTCAATTGAATCATTACTTGTCACCCGTTTATCGGGATAATGTAGCTTAGAGTATCAATAACTATCGTATAGCCATAGTACTGAAACGTCTATTTAGCTAAATATTATTCCACTAAGTAAAAGTACATTTTTTTGATCGGCAATAACAATATTTCTGTTATCTTTAGTTACGTTTTTATAACGTTAGATAATTCTACCGTTTTCTCCATTCATTATTATCAGAAGATTGTTAATATCCATGCAAACTAAAGAGTTATATGCAAATTTTCGCCGCTACTGGGTCAATGATCGAATCAACTATTCAATTCGAGTTTTCATCGCTTTGGTCGGAGTTGTACTGCCGTGTTGGTACCTAGAAGCAAACCATGCTGTTACCCCATTAGTACTCGGTATTATTGCATCGGCGCTGGCTGAATCTGATGATAATTTAACCGGTCGTATTAAAGGTCTAACTATCACCCTAATTTGTTTTCTGATTGCATCCCTTTCGATTGAAGTTTTATTTAACTATCCCATTTTATTTGCAATCGGTTTATTTCTCTCCACCTTTAGCTTTATTATGCTAGGAGCCATGGGACCTCGTTACGCTAACATTGCTTTTGCTTCACTATTATTAGCGGTTTACACCATGTTAGGTGCCGATGGCAGTACTGAACTTTGGTATCAACCAATGTTACTTTTGGCTGGCGCAAGTTGGTATGGGGTCTTATCGCTGTTATGGCATATTTTATGGCCCAACCAACCCGTTCAACAAGGGCTCGCTAATGTGTTCATTGAATTCGGTTATTATCTCGATAATAAAAGTAAATTATTTGAACCGGTTGGTGATCTCACATCACACCCATTGCGAATTCAAGCAGCCAAGCAAAATGCCAAAGTGGTTAACGCCTTAAATGCGGTAAAAATGACCTTACTTCATCGCGCTGGTCGTGGTCAAAGTGATAAATTCCTTAAAATTTACTTTATTGCACAAGATATTCATGAGCGTGCAAGTTCATCACATTACCGTTACCGTGAGCTGGCATCGGCTTTTCAGCGCAGTGATGTGTTGTTTCGTTTCCAACGTTTATTACACGTTCAAGCCATCGCCTGCCACGGCATTGCCGAAGCACTCAAACAAGGTAAGGCTTATCATCATGGTTCTGATTCCATTAAGGCATTAGATGAACTACAACAATCACTTAATCACCTAAAACAACAGAACAATCCACAATGGCGACCGCTGCTTAATCAGCTTGATTATTTATTTAATAACCTCGCAACGGTCGAACGCCAATTACAAAATATTAATAACCCCGATGCCGAACATGTGGAGCAGCATACCGATATTGAATTAGTCGACACTGAAGCACACGGCATTAAAGAAATGTGGAAGCGTATTGCATCCCAACTCAATACCGACTCAATGTTATTCCGTCATGCTATTCGCTTAGGGATTGCACTTATTGTTGGCTATGGCTGTATTCAGTTATTTGATATTCAACGAGGTTATTGGATTTTATTAACAACCTTATTTGTATGCCAACCTAACTACAGTGCAACACGCCAAAAATTAGTACAGCGTGTTATTGGTACATTAGGCGGTTTACTTGCCGGCATACCACTATTGTATTTATTCCCTGGGCAGGAAGGTCAACTCGTACTGATGGTGCTAATGGGCGTACTCTTCTTTGCGTTTAGAACGGTTAGGTATGATTGGGCCACCGCTTTCATTACTTTATTAGTTTTGTTTTGTTTTAATCAACTAGGTGAAGGTTTTGCGGTTATTTTGCCCCGCTTAGGCGATACATTACTTGGTTGTTTATTAGCGGTATTAGCGGTGAGTTTTATTTTACCTGATTGGGAATCAAAACGATTACACAAAGTAATGGCTGATGCCATTGGTGCCAACAAAGATTATTTAGCACAAATCATTGCCCAATATCGTATTGGTAAACGCGACAATATGAATTACCGCATTGCCCGTCGTGAAGCACACAACAAAGATGCACAACTGAGCACCGCCATAAATAATATGCTTGCAGAGCCCGATAAGTATCAAATGAATACCGATGAAAGTTTCCGTTTTCTAACTTTGAACCATGCCATGTTGAGCTACATCTCAGCACTAGGAGCGCACCGCACTCAACTTCAAGATAACCACACTCATCAATTGGTCTCTGAAGCTCATCGCATTATTCATCATCATTTAGAGTGTATCTCTGCACAACTTAATGGATCACTGGTTGAAATATCACCATCATTAAGTCTCAATTTAGAGCAACGGTTAGGTCAATGGCGAGATGAAGATTGCACCTCTATTCGCATGGTTTTACAACAACTGCACCTTATACATTGCATGTTGCCAGAATTACATGGTTTAGGGGATAACCTAGCACCGAAAACGCGCACAGCAGTCGCGACGGTCTAACAGGCAATGAATATAAACGAGAATA